>NZ_JAGHQV010000006.1:0-202519 GCF_017744175.1 Thalassotalea sp. G20_0
TGGGCTGGTACTATGCGAGGCACAACGGAGGGAGCATAGCCGTAGCTATGTGACCGGAGTTGTAACGAAGCAGAGTGCCAGCACAAGGAGTCAGAAATATATGATTTCATATGGTTAGCTACTTAAGGATCGGGAGTATCAGCCACAAGGCAATGGCTCGGTATTTTTCCAGATTGGTGCTTTTAAAGAAGAAACTGCTGCTGTCCCCATTGATAGCAAACGGTGCTTTACCTTCCAGAGCAACCGAGCAGAAGATCAGCCGGTTATCCTGCCGTGGGGCTTTGGCCAGAAAGCCAAGGATGAAACGGTAACCGGCAACTATGCGGCGAGACAGACCCGGAGGTCATTGAAAAGCCACAGCCGGATCAGCCAGAGATCAGGGAGAGTTATCTGCTAATGAACATAATCACCGCAGTGGTATTGCCTGCCCGGACACCGCTGGAATTGCCCTCAATGGAAATCAGCCTCGATATTGATAGCTTCTCATGGAGCTTTACCGGGCAGCTGTTGGGCGCTTCCAATATCGCACTGGTGGAACCGGACGAGAATGGTCCCAAGCAGATCGAGGTGGATATAAACGGCTGGAAATGGGTATTCATCATCGAGCGTTACAGCACGGATAGACGCTTCGGGGATGAACGTTACACCCTTTATGGCAGCAGCCGAACCCAGCTGTTGGCAGCGCCTTATGCGCCACAACGAAGCAAGAGCAACAGCGCCAACCTAAACGCCAAACAGGCCATTAACGAAGAACTGGCCAATACCGGCTTCACAGCAACTTATCCCGATCTGAACGACTACAGTACACCGGATTGGATTATGCCCGGAGGCTCACTTAGCTATCAGAACCAGACCGCTATGCAGGTGGTGGCCAAAGTCGCAACCACAGCAGGGTCAGTGATTATCCCAAGCCGAGATAATGACCAGGTGAGCATTCAGCCCCGATACCCGGCCAGCCCTTGGCACTGGAATACCGCCACAATGGATAAGATCGTTCCGGCCAGTATGGTGATCAGTTTGAGCGCCAACTGGCGACCGGAGCAGGCTTACAATGCGGTCTATGTTTCCGGGACCAATGCTGGCGTAGCAGTCAATGTTAAACGAACCGGCACCAATGGCGATAACCCGGCTCCCGATATTCTGGAAGACTGGCTTACCGAAACGCAGGTCAATACAGAGCGAGGTAGAAATGAGCTGGCCAAGGGGGGCAATCAGAGTATTACTACCATTGAGCTGCCATTGACGGATACCAACACAGCACCTGGATTAATTGAGCCGGGGATGCTGGTTGAGGTGCTGGATATAACGGGGGATTGGCTGGGGCTTTGTCTGGCGACAAGTATAAGTGCATCCGGGGTTGGGGCTGTTATCCAGAGCATAGATTTAGAGAGGCACTACTGATGGCGACTACCAATATCTGGCAGCAATTCAAGGCTCTGATACCGGAGGGTGTGAGAGTCGTCGCCACCATTACCGGCAATAACGGCAATGGCACCAGTCAGGCACAACTCCGGGATGGTTCGGTTATTACGGTTAAGGGGGAGGGTGTTAGTGTGGGGCAGAAAGTATTTATCCAGGATGGAGAGATAAAAGGTACTGCGCCAAGCTTGGCGCAGTATGAGGTAGAGGTTTAAGGCAAACAAAACTCAAGATCAGAGTCTGAACTACTCCACCTGATTCATCATGGATCAACCGGGATTTTGCCCAGAGAATCTTTCAACATAGCCTGAACTTTTGGCCGACCACCTTTAGACATGGAGAAGCCCAAACCTTGTCGGTAAGACTCTGGCAGGTAGTAGCGGTGAGGTTCAGTAATTTTTTTATCCTCATAGACAACTCCATACTCGATCAACTTTTCAAGTTGCTCCATGCTGGCATCAATAGCTTTCGCCGAAAATGGAATCGTTTTTTTATCGGGCTCAATATTAGCCAGTTTTGTAATCCAATCACCTAAAACTGCCAGCTCCTTCTTCGCTTCCTCAACTTTTTCCAAGCTGCATTCATTCATAGCGTTGCGCATAGCCTGAGGTATTAAAACCCGATCCATCCATTGGTTTACATTGCCTGAATCACGAGTTTTTTTACTGGCATATTTTAAAAAGCGAACAACATCCCTTGCCTGTAAACGGCCCTTCAGATCACACAATGCCGCATAGACCCAACGGACAGAGTATGCTTCCCGAGATGAAGGACTGCCTAATTTTAATCCCCATAATTGATGGAGTTTTACTGATATTTCACGAGTTGTCAGATTGGCAACCGGGTCTTGTGCAAACGCTAAACCAGCCTGTCCACAAGTCCAGTAAACCAGTCGCAGAAACGCATCCGCATCCCATTGCAGCTGATAAGGTTCATAGCGTTCGACAAACTGACCAAGATTTTGTGCCGTGACCGCTTCCACATAATCTTCACGAATAAAGATGACAATACCGATAGCACAGTTGCGAATTTCACGTAACCGGTTGGGCAGTTCAAGAAGATTTTTTACAGCCAGTGCTTCTTGTGCAGAGTCACCCACCTCCGAGAATAGATCTTCAATACCATCAATAACGACAATGGTCTGGAGTGCCTGTTTTTTCATCTCCTCGTTTAAGGCTTCAAAATCGGTGATATGAGCTCCCAAATTATGAAGGTCAATAATATTTTTTTCCCAAAATGCTAGCCAATCGGTTGCTGTGTCTCGCAAAGCTTCACCTTTAATGCTTGAGAACTTGCTCTGCTTAAATGAGTCTTGTACGCCTGCTTTTTTGTAGAAAGAAAGTCGAGCGTTGTTAATAGCATCTTCAGCATCATCAACCGTATTCTTTGAATGGGTAAAAGGAAGAATAAAGGTGCTGGATAACAAGGCAGACTGATTCGGATCTACGGTGATATCCGCTTCCTCCAGAAATGTTTTCCAGTTTCCGCGCCGGCATAACTGAATGTAGTTAAACGTTTTACCGGAACCTTTGGCGCCAATCGAAACAACCTGAGGCAAGCTGCTGGCGTGTCGCTGCGCAAGGTTTCGAAGAGGTGTCGTTAACAGCAATTTGTCCGTTTTGCCCTGCTCGGCATAAACCAGCTGTGAGCTTAATTCATAGAGTTTACTTGCAGGGCTCTCGCCTCCCTCTAAAGCGTGGGCATCCCTATTTTGAGTTAGTTGCAGGTTCTCAGCATCAAGGAAGTCTCTAGCCCAGTTCAAACCTTCATTGAGCAAAGGGCTAGCATGTTCTATGACCGAAAGGGCGCTGTCCAAGGTTCCGAGATTCAACAACTGAGAACTGAATTCACCTTCAATAATATCAAGACCATCAGTGGCATTAGCGGTTTCATTAGCGTATGTATCCGGCATATATGCAGCGGTCAGTCGTTCCAGACCAACTTTGTACTGATCCGTTTTTTTGAACTCTTCATTGATAAATGTAGTGATGACGCGAGGGTCTAAGGTCTTTTCACCAAACTGCTTATGCCACTCTTGATTATTCGCCAAAGATGTCAGACGGTTCAAAATAAATTCCGTACCCGTGATGGCCTGTTCAGCCAAGGTAGTCACCACAAAACGTTCAACTCTTGGGTCAAACAACAGCGGGCTGGACAGTTCACTGAGCCCGGCTCTCAGGTCAATCAGGATGATATCTGCCTGGAGTTGATTACCCAGCTTTTGCAGCATATCGGTACAACGCCAGGGTTGTTCATAAGATCGGGCCAGGTGTTCTGGTCGAACAGAAATGTTCATTAGTTGAGCCATGCCCGATTCACTGGTGCTCGAAAACGCAGGAAGCAAGCAGTACTCAAAACCGGCTTCGCTTTTTGTGTAGCGATCAAGCTCTTTAGCGAAGGAGGCTACCATTTCTGACTCATCAACCGCCGGGTAGTGACTGGCTTCCAAAAATTGAATCCATGAAACATCCGGCTTATCGCTGTCCTTGAACAAATACGTCAGACCCGGTGCCTCAAGATCAGCATCGACAAGCAATACTTTTAATTTCTTACGCTTGTTTTCACGGTGGAAATTCACCTGAAGCGCCTTGAACCATGTCAACAATGAAGTGGTGCGGCCCACACCGCCTTTAAAGGAGTGAAAGGCTGCGACTTTGCACTGACCCTCGAAAGGTTCAGGGGTTTTGGGAAGTACTTGTGTTGCGGCCTCATAACCAAGATCTTTCCAAAGCGGTCTTGGATGACGTTCGCCCGGTTCTTCACACTGCGTGATAATTTCAACATCCATCGAGCTTTGTGGGCCATAAGCCAGCTCTATCTTTTGTTTATCAGCCTGCCAGCTATTGCCAAATACGGCTTTTACAAAAGCAAAGGCAATACTTTGATCATCGCCGATAAGGTCGATTTCAATCGCTTCACTATAGACGCGAATATCTGCAATACCCTCTGGGAAGCGGGTAAAATTCTGAGTGTTGGATGCCAGCAGTCGTTCGGCATCCAGCCAGCTGTAAAGATTCATTAACGCTGCTCCTTAATCCAGGCACAGATATTTTCAAGGGTTGTAGTGATACGAGTATGATCTCCCTTGTCGTTAATATCCGCGCCATATCTCCAAACCTGGTTTAATTCACTTTGGAAAGTATCGCGCGAGACATCGGATTTTCCTGCAAGGTGAATTCTTTTGGTTGGTAGCCTCAGCTCTGCCCCACTTTTAAGGTATTCCAACATTTTATTAATATCATGTTTAAAGTTGTGTATCTCAATACCATTCGTGGTTTGATGACGCTCTTGCTTCATAATGAGTGACTTCAATCCGCACTCCACTGCATAAAACAGGCAGACGAGTTTGGAAGGGTTCACGGAAGATGGCAATTGCTGAGTCGCTGCATGGTGACTTCTAAACGCCCGATCCATTTCTCGTTGAGTGATTTCAATTTTCGACATAATAAACAAGATTTCTCCCGGCCACGGAATAACAGACCAGAGACCTCAATACCCCCAATCCTCATACCGCACCGGCAAACTGTTCAACTCATCCCGATAACCGCGCCAGTTCGGCATATACTGTTCCATCAATGACTTAAACCGTTTGTTATGGGAAGGTTCCAGCAAATGCACCATCTCATGCACCACAATATATTCCAGACACGATGCCGGTTTTTTTGCCAACTCCAGATTCACCCAAATCCGGCCCGCAGCCGGGTTACAGGTACCCCATTTGGTTTTCATCTGCTTAACACCAAACTCGGCAACCTTCACACCCATCAGTTTTTCGTAGTGCTCAATAATCGGCGGCAGCCGCTCCTTCAGCTTTGCCCGATACCATTCCCGCAAAATCGCCAGTCGCTTATCCGGGGCTGTGCCGGGGCGCACAGACAGCGTGATCGTATGGTGGCCTAAATCCACCTCTGGCGGCGAATCGCGCTCGACAATCTCTAATAAATAACGTTGCCCGTTAAAATAATGGCTTTCACCACCTACCATATCCCGTGGCGCTTCCCGCACCTGGGCTTGCAACTTCTGCTGCTGCTTTCTGATCCAGGGCAGTTTGGTGATGATATAGGCCCGCAAGGTCTCCTGATCGATATGCAGCGGCGCAGAAACCCGAACCTGACCTTCCGGTGGCAGAACGCTCAGGTGAACATGCTTGATATTCTTTTGCACCACCTCAATAGCAATACCTCCTAACGTCATTTCGGGCATTCAGGCTCCTTTAAAAGACTTTCACCACAAAGGCACAAAGACACAAAGGAAGAAAAAAAGAAATCTTTGTGTCTCTGTGCCTTTGTGGTTCAAAGGGCTTCTATAAATACTCTTGCTGATTAGAGATTAGATTGAAAACACGATAAGTCTCATCTTTATCTTTCAGAATCTCATAGAGCGCATTGAGTATATAGCTCTCCTTGGCCTCATCCCCACGCCAGTCATCCATCAGATTGGCTCTAACGGCGGCATCGACCTGTAACACCAGCGCCTCATCTTCTCCCAGGTTATTGTAGAGCATACGCTTTGCCGGAGTGTCCAACGCTGCAGGCATTTCATACTTTTGCCCGGTCACGACCTTGTTAGCCAGCTCGGCAATTTCCTTCAGATACTTTTCATACTCAATGGCATTCTGCTTACGCTGGCGGATCAGCTCATCAAGCAGTGTAGACATCTTGTCAAAATAGGCCGGGTCATTCAGCTGGCTCTCGATAATGCGGCTGCGCACGTTATTCTCAATAGCTTCCGACACCGCCCGCTGATTGCCTTTCATCCGTCCCAGTTCTGTCCGGATCGCCTCGGCCATACCACTTCGCACAATCACATCAATCAGCGGCGTATCCTTGAACGGGGAAATCTCCACCGAATCATCCGCCTGAATATAAGTATCAATCAGGTGACGCATATCCGCTTCATAGGCTTTAAGGTCAATCACCTCATTGCTGGTACGGCGAATCAGCTCCCGCAGCTTCACATAAAAATCCAGCCGCTCTTTGATATGCTCAATCCGCTCAGCGGTATAACCCGCAGCCACCAGTTCATCGGCAATATTGGCGTAAGCCCGGATCAGCGCCACCGTCGATTTATAGAGCGCAGCCCGCAAAGGTTCTTTTGCCTTGAGGTCTGCCGCCATCTCGCTATTACCACAGAAGTAATGGATAAACTCCAGATCCCCCCTGGGTGGTGGCACCGGCTCACACAGCATCTCAATGGCTTCCAGGGCATTGTCCAGCCGCTCCCGGCCTTCTTCCAGCCGCTGCTTGAGCAGAATCTCACAATCCTCTTCCTTGAAGTCGTCGTAATCCAGCTCACTGGTATAAACGGCAACCGCCTTGCCCACTTTGTTAAACAGGTCTTTGTAGTCGATGATATAGCCGTTGATCTTATCTTCCGTATCCAGCCGGTTTACCCGGCAGATCGCCTGAAACAGCCCGTGATCCTGCATGGATTTATCAATATAAAGATACGTACAGCTGGGTGCATCAAACCCGGTCAGCAGCTTATCCACCACAATCAGCAGTTTCATATTGGCCGGTTCTTTGGTGAACAGCCCCTTTACCCTGGATTCGTAGGTTTCGGTCCTGGTCTTACCCGCATCCGGCTTCACATCCTTCAGCAGCTGCTCATACACCCGGAAGACAAACTCTTTATCCGTCTCGGTATTATTGCCGGTGCCTTCTGTAGCGATATCCTTGGTCTGCGGGTTATAAGAAGTAACCACCGCACACTTACCCTTCAGCTCAGTCTCCTGAAAAATCTGATAATACCTGCACGCCTCGTAAATGCTGGATGCCACCAGAATAGCATTGCCCGACTGCGAGCTGAGCCGTTGTTTGGTATTGAAATCCAGAATGATATCGCTCACCACCACATTCATCCGGGAGCGGGCACTCAACACCTTCTGCATGGTGCCCCACTTTTTTTTCAGTTCGGATTTCTGGTAGTCATTCAATGGTTTGGTTTTGGCGTCAAACCACTCATCCACCTTGCCCTGGGATTTCAGTCGCTGGTCAATATCCCTGGCCTCATAGACCAAATCCAGCACCACACCATCTTCAACAGCTTCGTTGAACTTATAGGTATGAATGTATTTCCCAAACACCTCAAGGCTGGTGGCTTTATCCTTTTTCAGCAAGGGCGTACCAGTAAAGCCGATAAACAGCGCACCGGGCAGAATCGCCTTCATCAGCCGGTGCAAACTGCCACTCTGGGTGCGATGGCACTCATCCACAAACACGTAGATATCGCCCACCGCATGACGCTCTTGCCTGCCCAGTGCTTTGATATAGGCATCCAGGTCATCCACCTCCCGGCGGCCGAACTTATGCACCAGCGAACAGATCAGCCGGGACTTGGCCTGGCCAAGCTGCGCCATCAAATCACGACCGCTACTGGTGGTGGAGATGGTTTCACCGGCATCGGTAAACACCCGCTCAATCTGGTCGTTCAGTTCCACCCGGTCGGTAATCACCAGCACCCGGGCATCGGGCTTGTTCTCCAGAATCCACTTGGCCAGCAACACCATGGTGATACTTTTGCCACTGCCCTGGGTGTGCCAGATAATCCCACCTTCCCGCCGACGGATATGTTCCTGTGCCGCTTTCACCCCAAAGTATTGATGCACCCGTGGCAGCTTTTTGATGCCACCATCAAACAGCACAAAGTCGTACAACAGCTCAATAAACCGCCGTTTCTCGCACAGTTTGCCCAGGTATTTATCCAGCTTGTAACCACTGTTGTCCGCCTCGTCCTCTTTCCAGGTGAGGAAGAACTTTTCCGGCGTCAGGATGGTGCCGTATTTCAAACCCTCCGAATCGTTACCGGCAAAGACAAATTGGACGGTATTAAAAAACGATCGGATAAAATCGTCCCGCTGATTGGTATTGCTCTGTCGTATGGCTTTGCCCACGGATTCACGACTGTTTTTCAGCTCCAGCACCGCCACAGCAATACCGTTGACATAGAGCACCACATCCGGGCGTTTTTCCCGTTCACCAAATACGGTGACCTCTTCGGCAATGGCAAAGTCATTGTCTTCGGGGTTGTGCCAGTCAATCACCTGGACGGTTTCGGTGAGATTGCCTGCATCCGTTTTCACATTCACGCCAAAGCGGAGCAGCCCGTAAAAAGCCTTATTGCTTTGGTAGAGGCTTTTGCTCTGTTCACTGGCGGCGGCTTTCAGTTGGGTGACCGCCCGGCTGATGGCGGCGCTGGTGTAACCCTTGCCAGCCAGAAAGCCCGTTAACCGGGTTTCTTCCACATTGCTGTTATTGGGGCGATCTTCCCAGTCGCCCGGGTAGTGATAACCCAGTTGATCCTGAAACAGGGTTTTCACCACCCGGTTTTGGGTGGCCCGTTCGGGTTTGGTTACGGTACCGGAGCCAGCCATGGCGTTCTCCTTGAAAATAGGGGGAAGTACCGGCAGGGTGTGGACAGTGTGCTGCCGGTGGTTGAAGGGGGTAAGGGTTGGTTAAACGAGGCGGACGGCGCCGGTGAGCAGGTTTTGCATCATGCCTTGTTTGAGAACTGTTAGCTTTTCGAGCTTGGCTTTCAGAGCAGCTAACTCTGAATCTTGCTTGGATAAAGCATCTTCAATTTGTAACTGTTGTTTATATTCAGGTGCAGCAAATTTTAATGCGCGAACATCACCACTGCTAATGGCTGGATAGTTCGAGCCTGTAATCAAGTTTTCTATCTGCCTGTCAATAAAAGGAGCAAAAAAGGAAGCAAAAACGAAATATGGACTAACCAAGTCTTTTGGACAACGAATGACAGCAAACCCTGTAGAACATATCCAGTCAGCAGTTGTTTCAGTAAAGATGCAGTGCGATTTTAGATTTGGTCGTACTGTGCCAATCAGAACGTCGCCATTTTTAAGCACCCTTCTTGCCCTGGGAGATGCCTTTTCAAAATGCTCCGTTGAGTAGCCTTGTAAAACGCCGTTCTTTGCATTTTCAAGAGATATGTATTTGAACTCATAATCAGGGGGGGTGTTACTTGGTAGATTTTCAGGATCAATATTAACGCACTCACCAAGCTTTCTAATCGACCAGCCTTGTTTGAGCTGACCATGGGCATCATAAGGATTAAGTAGCAACTGCATAGCCCCCTGCTTAATCTGCTGCTTTTTAATGATCTGCTGCTCCAGCGACTGGATTAGGGCATCCATATCGCTCAGGGCTTTGGCAATGGCTTCTTGCTCTATTGCAGGTGGTTTTGCGATCTTAAGCTTTAAACATGTTTGCTTATTAAGTTTGGGTTGAGCGGTACCTTTGTTGTGGTCTTTATAGTCCAGGCTTTCCAGGAAAGCAGTAAGATAATCAATATCAAAACTTTCACGTGGTTGAAGAACATGTGCATGATTGTTAACCCAAATCTTACCGGAAACACGGAATGCAAGTGGTACATTTCGGCTTAGTATGTTCTCACCATCTTCACCAAGAAGAATAAATTCACCATCAAAGATAAAATTATTAACGTAATCGACAACCCCTGATGCGCCATAATAAGGGAAAGCTCCTCGCATCTTGGCTCGCTCCGAAGATTTGATTGGCTTTCGCTGAGAATCAAGAAAGTCAGCTGCCTGAGAAAGTTCAACCACTTCCCAATCCACCGGAATCACCCCAACCTCAGTCTGCTTATACCCCGGCTTCAGTTCCATACAAACCCCATCTTCACCAAATGTTTGCCCACCGACTGCTCCAGCTTCACTACTCGCTGGTTAAATTGCGGCAATGAGGTTTCATAGCGATCCGCCAGTTCTTTAATCCGCTGGGTCAGCCGCTGACTGATGCGATCCATCTCGGTATGCACATCCCGGTCAATGGTCGTTAGCCATTTGTCGTCCACCACCAACTGTTTGATCTCGTCTTCCGTCAGTTCGGGGTAGTGAGCGTAAAGGGCATCTTCAAGCTTTTTCTCCGCTTCTTTAATCGCCTTTTTCTGGGCAGCGATATTTTCCAGCAGTTCCAGATAGCGGTTCAGCACCACAATCTCTTTCAGGTTGTCCCGGCCTTCGTTGTCGGGGTAAATCGTTCGGTCAATCAGCGTCAGGGCATCCGACCAGAGCAACCGGCAGGTTTTGCGCCATTCTTTTATACTGGCTTCGGTGGTCAGGAACTCATTGAGAATATCTGTCTCTTCCCGGTCGTCTGTGCGCTTAAGGCGATCCTTCACCACTTTGGCGGTAATGGTGCCTTTGCTATTTTTCAGGGCATCCAGAAAGCTGTCGTTTTTCAGCTCATTAAAATCGTCAATGGCGGTTTCCAGCCGTTTTTGCAGTACGGTGTATTCCTGGTGCGTAGCGGCATCCAGTGCGGCCCATGCCAACTCCTGAAACTCCACCAGCGCAGCAGCCGCTTCCGCTTTACTGCCAACGTCGTTCAATGCCCCATCTTCACCGCTGTGCTCTTCCTGCAAGGTTTCCAACTGGCTTTCCAGTTGCTCTTTATGGGCAATCAGTTGATCAATGGCAGCCTGCTCTTTAGCAAAGTAACGGTTAATCACCAGGTATTTGGGAATCAGATCGCAGGTCCAGCCTTTAATCACCTCTTTGCCTTTTTTGACTTCAACAATCTGATAGGTTTTCGCTTCCCAACCATCGGCAGAGATCAGGTAGCAGTCGTCCTGCATGGTGCCTGCCCAGTAGTTCATCAGGTGCTGGTAAACGTCGTACTTGTCCAGCAGCGGTTTGCCGGTATAGGCACTCAGCAATGATTCGCTGATCTCCTCAATCATCACCTTGGGTTTGCAACCGTCATCCTGCTGCTTCAGGTAAGTTTGCGTGGCACTCTTCCAGCCATTGAATACCTGGTTCACCTCTTGGATGTAAGCGACAAATTCCGGATGTTCATAGATGGTTGGCTTTAGTGCTTCGGCACTGACCTGAAGGGTGTAGTAATCCACAGAGCGTGCAGCGGTGGCGAACAGCGTGCTTTTCAGGGTCGGGAATACCTGCCAGTAGTGGTGCAGGGCATCGATATCCACTTTGGGAATATCACCGTGGAGATGGGCATCGATATCCTGAATATCTTCCGCTACGGAGCTATCAATGTATCGGGGGATATTGAGGTTGAATTCATTTTTGCGGATTTCGTCATAGCTCACCATACGGCTGTAACCGTCTATGGTGATTTGCTTGTTGAACACATCGACAATTTTATGGATATCCATCTCCCGCAGACGGTTTTTATTGCCATCTTTGATAAAGCCTTTACCGGCATCCACCATAAAGATGCCTTTGCGAGCCGCCGCGCCTTCTTTATCAATGACAATCACACAGGCCGGAATGCCGGTGCCATAAAACAGGTTGGCAGGCAGCCCGATAATGCCTTTGATATAACCCCGTTCCACCAGTGATTGGCGGATGGTTGCTTCGGCATTACCACGGAACAACACACCGTGGGGCAGAATGCAGGCACCTTTACCATGGCTTTTCAGGCTGCGGATAATATGCAGCAGGTAAGCGTAATCGCCGTTCTTGGCCGGTGGCACGCCGTAGCTCTGGAAACGGTAGTGCTTGTCCTCCTCCGCATCCACACCACTGCCCCAGCGTTTATCGCTGAATGGCGGATTGGCCACCACAAAGTCGAAGGTTTTCAGACTGTCGCCATCAGTAAACAGCGGGTTGGCCAGGGTGTTGCCCTGACGGATTTGTGCGGTGGGGTTGTTGTGCAGAATCATGTTCATCCGCGCCAGGCCGCTGGTGGTGGCATCTTTCTCCTGGCCGTAGAGGGAAACGTGTTCACCGGCTTCGTCCGCCACTTTCAGGAGCAATGAACCGGAACCACAGGTCGGGTCATACACGGAGTAGCCACGGCTATCGATTTTCTCAATATCGATCACCTTGGCGAGTATGCGGCTCACTTCTGCCGGGGTATAAAACTGCCCTTTGCTCTTGCCGCTTTCAGAGGCGAAGTGACGCATCAGGTACTCATAGGCATCGCCGAGAATATCGTCGCCATCGGCCCGGTTTTTACTGAAGTCCAGGTCTTTGCTTTCAAAAATGGCGATCAGGTTGGTGAGCTTTTCCACCATCTCCTTGCCACTGCCGAGTTTGTCCGGATCGTTAAAGTCCGGCATCCCGGTGAGCTTGTTGGCATCACGCAAGGGAATGATGATTTTCTTATTGATGTCGTCGCCTATGGTGGGCTTGCCTTTCAGGGCAACCATATCGGCAAAGGTGGCACCTTTCGGGATTTTAACCGGCGGGCTGAACTGGCCGACAAATTTATCGCTGATGTATTTCACAAAGAGCATCACCAGCACATAGTCTTTGTACTGGCTGGCATCCATCCCGCCCCGCAGCTCGTCGCAGCTGGCCCAGAGAGATGAGTACAGTTCGGATTTTTTAATCGCCATAGGGTGCTTTACAGAAGATGATATGAATCTACGCTACCGCCCGTGGATTTTACCGCCGTCTTTTATTGACTTTGGGGAGCATGGGACCAGATAGCTCAGGGGTGGAGTTTTGGGTAATCAGTCATTGTACGCATGTAAGGTGTTTGGCGGTAGTCGTGTTTTTGCGATGGGAAAGGGAAAAACTGCCCACTTTGCGTATGAACAGGTTCTGAGCTAATTTCGCGACCAACGGATTATTTAATCAAGAAAGGGCAACTCTTCAACAGGTAGCTCCACCTTCATTGTCCGGGCTTGTCCGGGTACCCGACTAATCAGGCCAAGCTGGTGCAGTTTCACCACCATCTGGTGAACGGTGGGTGGGGTAACCTGAAAATATCGCTGCAAATCCTTTTCCGCTGGTGGCATGCCATTGATCTTCGTGTAGTAGTAAATAAACGACAGGTACTGGCCTTGCAGTGGCGTATAGGGTGGTTTCTTTGAACTCATAGTTAGTTCTTGAACTTCACGACATGGCAAATGGTGGCGTTTGAGCAACAAGGGACTGAACCAGATCCATTTTCTTGCTGATATGGGCTAATAGCAGGGCAGTAAGAATTGTTGCTTCCCTTTCGCCGTATTCAGTATCGCTAGCCACCAGATCAACTATGGCTTTATAGGTGCGCAGTTTGACCGGGTCGTCGCTCTGACTGAACATGGCGGCGTGGGTGGCGTGCATAATCGCTTTTTCAAACTCTATGCCCAGAATTCTGGTGTAGTTCCGGGCGTGTTTCTCGCACTCCTTGCCTTTCATGGTGCTGATGGCCTGGGCCAGTTTGAGATCAGGGAGTTTGAGCAGGTCGCGGGTTTTCATGGACTGAAAGTACTTCTTATGCAGTGGTTGAATAGCTGAGGCGGGAGTTTATTCGATGGTTGCGGGAAAACCAAGCTGTACCAAGGAGGTACAAATAAAACGATACCATTTTACCAGTACGAATTTCACCGCAAAATGCGCTGAAGGTACGGTTTGGTACCGTTTCTGAGGCTCAGGTTACAATCAAATTGCAACCTGAAAAATTTTCGATCAGTCTAACTCATTGATTTCATTATCAAAATTGTCCGAATGAAATTCGTACCACATCACATTAATAATCCCAAACGCACAAGCCAGCAGTACACCCAGGATCCATGCAAAATACCACATTGTTCAGCTCCCTCTCTAGTAAAGTGAATGACTTTCTTTTTCAATGCGTTCGGCGGTCATGCGACCCCAGAGTTTGTAGAAACACCAAATGGTGTAGCCAAGGATGATGGGAACAAACACAACGGCAACGCCGGTCATGATGGCCAGGGTCATAAAGCTGGAGGTTGCGTCCCAGAGGGTCAGGCTGAAGGATGGGTCGGTACTTGAAGTCAGTACAAACGGGAACAGACTGAAACCCGCAGTCATGATAATACCGGCCTGTGCCAGGGATGAGCAGGTAAAGTTAAGCCCATCCTGTTTGGTGCCGGAGAAGATCATAACGCCAAGGCTACCCAAAAAGCCGAGCACAGGTGCAATGATCATGATGGGGTATTGGCTGTAGTTATTCAGCCAGGCTCCTTGAGCAAGCGTGACGGTTTTTTCCAGCGGGTTGGATGGTGCATTGGTATCCAGAATGCTGGTGACCTGGTAACCGTTGATATGGGCAACCCAGAAACCGGCTGCGGCAAATGCCACCATGGTCAGCAGGGCAGAGTAGCGGGCGACCATTGCTGCACGGTGACGGATGGGTTCGCCAGAACGCATTTTCTGCCAGACAGCGCCCTGCATGGTCAACATGGCTGCACTGACCACGCCGCACAGTAGTGAGAATGGGTTGAGCAGATCAAAGAATGAGCCAGAGAAGCTGGAACGCATAAAGTCGTCCAGGGTAAAGCCAAAGCCGACAAAGATGTTGCCAAAGGCAACGCCAAACACCAGGGATGGGACAATACCGCTGACAAACAGTCCCCAGTCCCAGGCGTTGCGCCAGCGTGGGTCAGGCAGTTTTGAGCGGTAGTCAAAAGCCATGGGGCGAATCAACAGGGCAAATAGCACCAGAACCATTGCCCAGTAAAAGCCGGAGAAGGCCGTCGCATAGACGGTAGGCCAGGCGGCAAACAGGGCACCACCGGCCGTGATCAGCCAAACCTGGTTACCATCCCAGTGGGGCGCAACCGCGTTGATCATAATTCGACGTTCAGTGTCGTTTTTACTCATAAATGGCAGAAGGTTGGCAGTGCCGAGATCGTAGCCATCCATAATGGCAAAACCGATAAACAGGACGCCGATCAGAACCCACCAGATAAATCGGAGAATTTCATAATCCATCGTCATCGCTCCTTATGCTTTTCCGTGGAGGGGACTGTCAGAAACCACAGCATCGGTTAACGCCTGTTGTTGTTCGAAGTGGTAACGTCCGGTGTGCAGGCTGCTTGGGCCCAGTCTGGCATACTTCACCAGCAGCCAGACCTCAATGACGGCAAAGATACCGTAGAACAGCGTAAAGCCTGCGATGCTCAGGTAAAGATCGGTGACCGTCCGGGTGGATGCCGACAGATAGGTGGGCAGGATACCGGAGATCGACCATGGCTGACGGCCGAATTCCGCCACAAACCAGCCCATTTCACTGGCAATCCAGGGAAGGGGCAGCGACCAGAGGCAGAGTTTCAGGAAGAAGCGACTTTTGTATTCATTACGGCGGGCGGTTTTCACAAATGCAGTTACCAGAAGCAGCAGCATCAGGACGCCACAGCCAACCATGATGCGGAAGGCAAAGAACAGTGGCCATACGGTTGGAATAGCATCTTCAGCCGCTTGACGGATCATGGCATCGGTGGCCGCAGGAATGTTGTCGGTGTAGCGGGTCAGCAACAGGCCGTAGCCGAGGTCATCCACCACTTCCAGGAAGGCTGCCCGGTTTTGTGGTGTATCCTGGCCACTTTTCAGTTTTTGCAGCAGTTCATAGGCCTCCATACCGCTCTGAATACGGACCATCTTGTTTTCAATCAGGTCTTTGATGCCCGTGACTTCTTCATCCAGTGAGCGGGTGGCAATTATGCCCATCAGGTAAGGGATTCTGATGGCGTAATCGGTTTGCATGGTTTCCTGGTCAGGAATCCCGATCACGGTGAAGCTGGCCGGTGCCGGGTGGGTGTCCCATTCCGCTTCAATGGCGGCCAGTTTTACTTCCTGAACATCGCCCAGCTCATAGCCGGATTCGTCACCCAGAAGGATAACGGACAGAATAGCCGCCAGACCAAATCCTGAAGCCACGGCGAAAGAGCGGCGGGCAAAGCCGATATCACGATGGTTCAGCAGGTAGTAGGCAGAAATGGACAGGACGAAAATAGCACCTGTGGTATAACCAGCCGCTACCGTATGGATAAATTTAACCTGTGCCACCGGGTTGAATACCAGGTCGGCAAAGCTGGTCATCTCCATGCGCATGGTTTCAAAGTTGAACTCGGCACCCACCGGGTTCTGCATCCAGGCGTTGGCAATCAGAATCCAGAGTGCCGACAGGTTGGTGCCAATGGCCATCAACCAGGTACAGGCCAGGTGCTGTACTTTACTCAGGCGATCCCAACCGAAGAAGAACATGCCTACGAAAGTGGATTCCAGGAAGAAAGCCATCAGGGCTTCAATGGCCAGTGGTGCGCCGAAAATATCGCCTACGTAGTGGGAATAGTAGGACCAGTTGGTACCAAACTGGAACTCCATGGTCAGACCGGTGGCGACACCCACGGCAAAGTTGATACCAAAGAGTTTGCCCCAGAATTTGGTCATATCCTTGTAGATCTGTTTACCCGTCATCACATAGACGGATTCCATAATGGCAAGGATAAAGGTCATGCCAATGGTCAGTGGCACAAATAAAAAGTGATAGAGCGCAGTAATGGCAAATTGAAAGCGCGAGAGATCTATGACTTCTTCCAGAATCATACGACTCCTCCATAGATAAAATTGGAGTAACGCCCAGCTACCTGCATCATAGAACGTAAATGTGGCTTCAGCCAGCGGCTCCCAACAAGATAGCAGGAACCGGAGGGCGTTCCGGATCCGGTGGCCTTGTATGAAAAGACACGGCCGGTGAAATCATTGAGCCTTTGATAGCGGGTCTGGGCAATAAGTAATCAGCGAGAGATAGTATCTTATGTAAGAAAATAGGTATATTTCGGTATGCCGCATACTGTTTGACTTATTGCTCTGTTCAGGTTGCTACGGTCGGCTGGTCGCTCTGGATCACCGCTTATGCCATGCCTTTCAGGCTCAGGCGGGTGATCGTTTTTTTTGCGTTGTACAGATCAATTTGCCAGGTATCTTTTGGCCCCGGAACTTCCATGGCTGAGACATTGTCCAGAGAGTAGGAAGCACTCAATGGTGTTTCATAACGGGCAATAAACTGAAGCCTTTCAAGGCTGGCACTATAGGTTTTAACCAGAAAGTTGATGGTCTGGTCACTGAGTGGCACCCGGTAATAACGGATCAGGTTTTGCGCCAGTTTCTCCGCACTGGCGGCGAGGTTCTTTGCCACGGCACCGGCCATCGCTTCTCCCCAGGCGGCTTTGGTCCGGGCACTCATTCCCGGTTCAATATTGGCCAGACTGGTGGCATTGGCACTTTCGATGGCCCTTTGGATTTGTGGATCATGTAGATGAATGTAAGGATCGAGAATGGTCGCTATCTCAATGGCGATATCACGGGCCCCGGTTTCGGCCAGGAGGTTCCCGGCGTCGGTCTTTACTGAGTTAATCTGGCTGTTGTCGTCAGTCGACAGTGTTTCATGCACGGCTTTGGGTAAGTAGGGTGACTCATTGAGGTAGTGCAGAATACGTTGTGTGACTTCTGCCTTAGCCTCCACATCAAGGAAAATGGTTTGTTCCGAGATGGTGAGACTGCGCTTCAGGTTTTCATTATTTTGATATTGATATTTACTGGAGAGTTTCTGCCAGTTCTTCAGGGCTCGCTTTAATTGCAGGCTGTCCCGTCCCTGTTTCAGGTAGGCCCTGCGGCTTTCGTTGTAGATCTGGAGCGCTTTTTCCAGCTGCTGGCTTTTTGAGGTGAGCGTCAGCAGATGTTTTTTTGCCGTTTTTTTCTGGGGGCTGGACAGGGTCAGCTGACGGGCTTCACGTACCTGAAGGCTCAGGTTGTCCAGGGATTTTGTGGCGGTGGCCAGCAGTTTGTGGGTACTTAGTCCGTTACCGCTGCCAATGTCCGAAGGAATCCCGATATTGTTCAGGTAGGTGGTTAATGCCTTCAGGCGGGAATAGACTCTGGCACGGCTGATGCGCAGATCGTTGCGTTCTTCCTCAAGCTTATCCAGGGCCCTGGCAAGATCCCAGTGACCGGTGTACTCAATTTTCAGGTAGGCAATTTCCCGGCCGCAGATCAGCTCAAAACAGAGGGTGAGTATCTCCTCCACGTCGTGCAGGGTCATCAGGTTTTCATTGCCTTCCTCAATTGCGGAAAGAATCCGCTCAATAAAGAGAGGTTCCCGTTTCTGTCCATCATGGGGGCGGGCTACAATGCCGTTCAGGCGCTTTTTCAGGGCCTCAGCGGTTCGTGGGTGGTTCTCATTGAGGGCGAGCCAGGCATTATCGGCTTCGTCTCTGGCCTCATGGATGATGTCCTGCATCCGGTTATAAAGTCCGGCGCGGCGGAATATTTCAATGCGCTCTGCCTGTTTTGCCAGTTGCTGGTTACCGGTCAGGTCTTCTATTGCGGCAGCAACCCACTCGGGGCCGAGATCAAGCTTGCGCAACAGGATACCCGCAGAATGTATACGACGCTGTTCTTCTGTCATATTCGCCTGGCCAAGGTCGCGAACCTGGT
Source organism: Thalassotalea sp. G20_0 (assembly GCF_017744175.1). Taxonomy (NCBI): domain Bacteria; kingdom Pseudomonadati; phylum Pseudomonadota; class Gammaproteobacteria; order Alteromonadales; family Colwelliaceae; genus Thalassotalea; species Thalassotalea sp. G20_0. The sequence goes on from NZ_JAGHQV010000006.1 coordinate 18,596, forward strand.
AGATCAGCTCGGAAATCTGGTCGATCAGGTTCAGAAGGCTTATCCGTTCTCTTACCTGTTGCCGACCGTGGGTCATGTTATGAAACAGGCGGTAGCCCATACCCAGTGCCACCGCGATAACCGAGTAGCCGAGGAAATAAAAAGCCCGTTCAATCGGCATCATTTCGCCATACGCAAAATAGTAGCCAAAGTAGGCGGCCATCAGGGTGACCGGGCCGGCCGTCCATGCGTACTGCAGAATGATGACACTCCAGGGCTCCTGTTGCGGGGCTCTGGCCACTTTTTCAAGCCAGCGAAGGTCACGGCCTTCCAGTTTAAGGTCAACGTTGTCCAGCTCTTTTTTCTGTGGCTCCTGGTTATCGGGAGCAGTGTTATGAAGGCCGGTTGCATTCGACATGTTGGCGTGAACCTGCGGCGGGGAGTGCTCTTTTGTGAGGTATTCTAATCAGCCTTAACCGTAAATCCCTATATGTAAATCTACGATAGTGGCAGGTGCCCCTGAAAAACGTTGGATTGTGTCTGTTTAAATGAATCAGACGTCAGGGAAGGGCATTCGTTGCTTTAATGGGCAAAGGGTTTGGCTTTGCAGTGAGTTGAACTTTTGGGCATGCACTTTGTCAAAGTTTTGGAGAGCGCTGTTGCAAGTTTACAACAATAGGGAACTTATGGAACCGAATACCTTGTTACCGTCAAAAATGGCTGTAAATCCCCCTGATCCGGGTGATGGGCAACGGGAATCGAGTGGTGGCAGGAAAAGTCAGGTCGTGGCCTTTGCCCGTGGTGTTGCCGCTTCCCGCAGTGATGAGCCGAGTCTCAGTCACTCAGGTTCTGACAGCGTTGCAGCAACCGCTTCCGGAAATATGTTTGAATCAAAGATAAGTCCATTAACTGACGATTCAACCACTGCATCTGTAGTTTCATCTGTAGCCTCGAGAGTGGCGACATCAGAAGTTTTCTCCACCTCTGCCAACCGCGCCGGACATGACAGTGATCATGCAGTAGCCCCGGAGCAGCTGGCAGCAGATATACGTGCACTTCCAGACACCAGCATATTCAGTCGGGGAATAACAGAAACAATGCTTCTGTCGCTACTGAACAAACCTTCACGGCATTCAGCACCCCAGGCCTTCGCCACTGGCAGCAATGGGCAGGGCATGGCCAGTAGAGCGTTGGGGAGCCGGGCTATTTCAGACTCTGAACTTCCTCCCGGGCATACTTACCAGCCTTATTTCTGGATGTCCCGTCTGGCCAGCAGTCAGTTGCTGCCGGAATTTCAGTTGAATCAAGCTTTGCTACCCCGTCTGGTTGACCAGTTGATAATGTCTGAGCAAGAGGCCCGGCAATACTTTCAGGCGCGATTTGAATACCGTTTTGTTGATTATGGCTTTAACTGCTCTGATGCTTCGGGTACAGAGCCAGAAAAAAATTACGGGGTATTTACCCGTGCACCAGTTAAGGGGGGGGAGTTGATCGGGGTCTATTCCGGTATTGGCTATGTGCTCAACAAAAGGGAGTGGGCCAAGTATAACCACAATTGGAAACCTGAGCATGTGCATCAGAAAGTGACTACTGAAATGCCGGATTTCATGAGTTACTACCGGACCCTGATGGCAGGTCTGAGAGGTAAGGATCAAACGCAGCGAACGCTCTCGAAATTCACAATGGCGGGGTTTTCTTCAGATTCTACGAACACGGTTGTCTTTTTGCCGGATAACGAGCGTTATACACCGATGCATTTTCTGAATGCGGCCAACAGGGTCAAAGATAACAATGTCATCATGTCGTTTGTTTCAGTGAATACCCGTTCTGGTAATCTTACCTTCCCTGTCTATTTTGCCGAAAGGGATATCGCTGTCGGGGAGGAGTTATTGGTTAATCACCGTTCACTTCCGCCGGACGAATGGGAACAATCAGGCTTGATGATGACAGCCGCCCGGGAAAGAGAAAAATGCGAGAAAAATCTGCAGAGCCAGCTTGGCTTCATCAAGACACTTAATAATGACGTACCGGGTAAGCAGTCAATATCGCCGTTTGTTGCAGCGCCCGCTTATTATGCCTCGGAAGCACTTCGCAAAAGCCACAGGCAGGCAAAAAAACAGCAACACCAGGGTTCTGAGGTACCTCGTGGTTGAGGTGGTAACCCTGTTCTCTCTTTTTAGGGTGCTTATGTGGCTGGCAAACGAACATCGTTCAGGCTTGTGCTGATTGATGTCCGGTTTTTACCTGTCTGTTTTGCCTGGTACATTGCCGTATCTGCCTCCTCAAGCAGCCTGTCCAGGGAGTTCACATCTTTGGACAGGGTAGCAATACCGATGCTCACGGTTGTGGGCTGATTGTTCGCCCATTGATTGTTTTTTGCATGTTCACTGGCGATGGCACTCCTCATTCGTTCAGCCACATGAAATGCCTGCCAGGGCTCTGTATCGGGCAATAATGCAACAAACTCTTCACCCCCGTAACGCCCCAGTAGGTCTTGATGTCGGAGAGACTTACGGCATATAACAGCTGTGGTTTTAAGTATCTGGTCACCGACATTGTGACCCAGCAGGTCATTCAGTTGCTTAAAGTTATCAATGTCCATAAACAGGGCGCAGCAGGGGCGGATTGGGTCAGAGTCAAGAGCAGTCTGGATGATATTCTCTGCTTCCTGACAAAAGGCTCGCCGGTTCAGCAAGCCGGTCAGTGGGTCAAGGTTGGCCTGCTGCTGCCAGAAGAGCGACTGTCGGTTTGCCTGAAAGAGGGTGCATGCATGGTTGCTGATATCGCTGGCGGTTTGCCAGGTAGTGGCATTCCGGTGATATCTGGAGGGGGCCAGTACCATAAGTACTTTATTCCCGGCATCTATATTCAGTGGGAATAGCCAATAGATGGTGCCAAACCGGTCTTTAAAATTGATTTTTGTTTCGATGCCTGAAGCGATAACGCTGAGCAAGTCCTCTTCGATATCTGGAAGCTGCCTGGCTAAATTTTCAGCGGCTTTTAAGTAGTCAGAGGTTTCCCCGGGGGAAAAGTGCCATTCATCCTGCTGGTGACAAAACACCATGGCAGGAACGCCAGGTAATACCTGGTCGAAGGTGGTCAATACTTTCTGGATCAGCTCATTGTCGGAAAGTGGTGAGTCCGGGGTTTGCAGGTGTTCACGCAGTGCTGACTCAAAGATACGCCGTTTTTTGCTGGCAGGGGCGATGGCATTAATCGACATGGCGTGGTTCAGGTTCTGCTGGTGACCGTACCAGTAAAACAGAGGCAGCAGGGCTGCATGAACCGAGAGGAGTATAATCTCAGGGTAGGTTGTCAGGCTTCCTGACTCTGCGTTGGGATACCATAACCATGAGAGTAAAATGAGCATGGTCAGTGCTGAAGGAAAGGCCACTTTTGCGGGGCGAATGCCATTATAGAGACAGTAGGCGGTGGCCAACACAGCCAGGGTGAGACTGGCCAGAAGTGTGTAGGCGGCGAGTTTCAGGGTTGCCACTGATGCATTGCTGGCAGAGGTGATCCCATAAACCGCGAGCGCCATTGCAACGATGTTCAGTGCACGAATCATTCGATTCATTTTTGGGGTGTAGACCGGCAGCAGTGCCAGGCTTCGATAGCTGGCAATACCGGTGACCAGCACCACCGCTGTTATCAGAATAAGCCAGTGGCCCGGCTCCCCCGGCCATGAGACAGCACGAAAAATGTCGCCTTTCCACATCAGAATCATCAGGTTGGCAGCAAGCAGATGGCTGATCAGTAGATACAAGGCAGGGGTTCGATTCCGGATGGTCAGGGTAAAGATGAAAATCAAGGCGACGATCAACAGCGTCTGAATCGAGCCGATGACGGTTTGCTGTTCACTCAGCGCTTTATAGTAGTCCAGAGAGGGCCATAACTCAGGATTGAGCTGATTGAGCGCTACCGGATCATGACGTAGATACCAGGTTTTGCTTTCCCCGGGCTTGAGTGTTAGCTGTAGGGTGTTGGGCACCATGCCTGACAGTGCACCGTCAATCCCCATTTTTGTCAGTTGATACCCGTTGTTGACCGGGATAAAAACATCCAGCTTTTTATGGGGAATCTGGTGGAATACCATCAGCCAGTCATGGGGGGAGTAGGGTGACAGTTCAAGATCCAGGCGATACCAGTTCAGGGGGGTATTTTCATTGGGGAGTGAGCTTTGAAAAATGTCAGACGGTGGATTTACCGGCACCAGAGGCAGGTTGGTGATGGCATCATCACCACTGAGGTAAATGGGCTCGGCAATTAATGAGCCGGAAAGCGACAGCCATAACACCAGAAAAAGCAGGCGAAGGCCGCTGGCAGGGTGATGGATGACCCGGCGCTTATGATTTTTTTCGGGTAAGTGTTGTCTCGGAAACAGCAATATCGTCTTCCCTAACGAGGATACAAGTTTCAGATCGACTGCCTGTTGTCCATTGATCGTGGATAGCAATTGAGCTTCCTCCTTCCTGGAGAAGCAGAGCATTTAAGACATTCTTACACAGTCGCAGGAGTTCTGTGAAGCGTTTGTACTGGTTTCACAGGTGGCTTTTCAAACCTTGCTAACATGGTCACAAAATGACTTTGTGGGTTCTAACTATCAATAGCAATAGCCACTATGGTATTGCTACTTTTCCGGAGGCATCACTATTGATGTTTTCTGCGGTGTTCAAGACAGTTGCCCCAAAATGCTGCTGTGAAAAAGCAACCCGTTCTTCAATAGCCAGGTCATGCTTGCGCAGGGATTCAATCATTTTCAGCCTGGGCTCGATCCCCTGGCCATTGGCAATCTGAATCGCCAGCCCCGGTCTGGCGTTGAGCTCCAGAATCAGAGGGCCAAGATGCTTATCCAGCACCAGATCGACACCCAGGTAGCCCAGGTTGGTCATCTCATGGCAGGCAGCAGACAGGCATAAGATCTTATGCCAGTGAGGCACGTTGAGGGTTGAGAAATTGTGCCCCGTATCCGGATGAAGGCTGACCGGCAAATCATGCTGCACGCTTCTCAGGCTGTTGCCGGTTGCCATGTCCAGGCCGACGCCCACTGCCCCCTGGTGCAGGTTGGCCTTGCCATCGGATTTCCGGGTGGCCAGGCGCATCATCGCCATAACCGGGAAGCCCCGGAACACAATGACCCGGATATCCGGTACGCCTTCAAAGCTGTAGTCATTAAAAATGGGGTCAGCGACGATCAGGCTTTCGATAACGGCAACGTCTGATTTGCCGCCCAGACTGTAGAGACCGCCGAGAATATTGGACACATCACGGCTAATGGCGTCAAAGGATAGACTTTCGCCGCTGGCCTTGACGTATCGATCACCATCACGGCCAGTAATCACCAGAATGCCTTTGCCGCCACTGCCCTTGGCCGGTTTGATAACAAACTTATCCAGTGGTTCCAGAATGCCCTTTAACTTGCGGATATCGGACTGGTATTCAATCACGCCAATCAGTTTTGGTACATCGACACCGGCTTTCTCGGCCATGCGTTTGGTGGTCAGTTTGTCGTCCACCAGGGGCAGGAGGCGTCTGGGGTTATACCGGGAGATATAATTCAGGTTGCGACTGTTCATGCTCAGTATCCCGGACTCCCTGAGCCGGGAAGGAGTTGTTATTGAGCTTTTTGCCAGCGTGTTTTGCACGAAGCTTGTTAACCATCCCATGGAAACCGACCTCTACTTATCCGAATGAACCAGTGGGTAGAACCGCTTGAGTTCAAGCAGTCGATAGCCAGTGTACTGACCAAGCAGCAGAACAATGCCCAATAAGGTGAGCATCAGTTCAGGGAAGTTGAAGGTGAGCTGTTCAACAACGGGATTGGACATTAACAGATAACTCAGGGTGGCTACCAGAAGACTGCCGCCGCCTTCTTTCACGACATCACCGGGGCCTTCTTCTTCCCAGAGGATGGACATCCGTTCAATGGTCCATGCCAGAATGATCATCGGGAAGAACGTGACCGTCAGTGCCTGGGTGATGCCCAGCTTCCAGCTGAAGATACTCATGGCGGCCATGATCAGAATGACAACAATGATGACAGCCCCCAGCCTTGCCACTAGCAGCATGTTTTGCTGACTAAGGAAAGATCGTATCCATAAACCAATGGATACCAGGGAGATGAAAATCACCAGCCCGGGTATTAATTGAGTTTGCAGGAAAGCCATGGAAATCAGCACCGGCATAAAGGTACCGGAGGTGCGCAGACCAACGATGATGCGCATAAATAGCACAACCAATACCCCGATCGGTATCAACAGAATGATCTTAAAGGCATTCTGGACTTCCAATGGCAGGGAGTAGATGGAAAAGTCTATTAAGGCAGCACCATCCTGGTTTGCCTGAGTAAGTGCCAGCTCCCGGGTCGGGGCATTCTGGGAAATAATAGAGAACCTGACGTCAGAGTTAACCCCGCCCATAACATCCAGCAGTGATTTGGCCCCGCGCTGCCAGAGAAAGAAGGCGTCCGGGTTGCCTGCTTTACCGGTTTTGGGATCAAAGAGCTGCCATTCGGTGCCATCATACACCTCTATCATGTCGATAATGGGTTGTCTGCGTCGGCCATCTTCCAGGTGCAGGCCCCGGACAATGCGAGCGGGGATATTACCCATATGGAGTAGATTGACCAGCAAGTCCGGAAGCTTGACCCCTTCTTCCACCATACCGAGCAGCATATTGGTGTTCTGGCCGGGTTCTTTGGCATTAAACTGGCTGATCATGGTGCCGGCAAAACTGACCGTGTCTGCTGAGTGTTCAGTCACCTGTTTTAACAGGCTTTTGGCCGCGGTTTGATAGGGCTCGGGCAGCACCGGCGCAATGAACGGTTCGGGCTGGTCATTCACGCTGGGGTTGATGCCGGGCTCCAGACGGATCTTAACCTTATAAAACAGATCCTGGCGACCATCCGCTTTGCGGATACTCCAGGCTACACGGCGCTGACCGCCATCGTTGGTCTGGTTAATGCCATAGCCGGGTGAGGCAAAGGATTCATCGAGAATTCTTACATCGGGCTGCTGATCCGGAAGGGTCAGGCTTGCCTGGGCAGCCTGTCCCCGGGCTTTGAAGCTCACCCAGGCTTCAATACTCCAGACAGTAGAGACATCCTTGCCCAATAGCGGAAAACCCAGTGCGAAGTGTTTGTACAGGGTTAATCCAAGGCCGGCGACAATCAGTCCGGCAATCATAAGGCCAAGCTGAAAACGACCTTTCATTCTTTTCCTCGCTTTTAACTGTCTGTCTCGGGTTCAGTTGGTAGGAAGAGCCTTATTTTCTACTGAACCTGCTAATGGCTTTTTGCCGCTCAGGGTGATGTTGCCAACGGCCTTAATAAAGAAGGGAACCACAAAGGCACAAAGACACAGAGTTTTTTCTGGACTCAGCAAACAAAAAAGGCTTTCTTTGTGCCTTGGTGTCTTTGTGGTTCAACGCTTTTATCGCTTTTGCAACACCTGCTCAGGGCTGTTTGGTATCCGATGTGTATTCTCTGGATACATCCACAAGCGCTCGTTTCTCAAGGAAACGGGCACCGATCAATGCCGGGAATTCATAGTTTTCACGGCTGCGCAAAGTGAATTGTGTCGGCACAAGGATGTCACCAATGCTGGCGTTCAACGTGATCACCGGGCGTCGTTCAGGCTCTTCTCCATGACGTTTGATCCGAACAAACCGGGTGACCGGCTCCTGCATGGATATAAGAGCACCAGTGGAGTTTGCCAATCGGAAGCGAACCCAGTCTTTGCCATCTTTTTCGAAAAACTCAATATCCCGTGCATCTATGGATGAGGTCAGGGCACCGGTATCAATTCGGGCTTTGAGGACCGTATCGGCATCAGGCAGCGTCATATGTTCAACAGCGCCCACGGTGACCAGGCCTTTAATGCTGACCGGTTTGATGATAGCCCTGGTGTAGGATTTCTGGGTAACGGGAACCAGGGCTTTACGGTTATTGGAGCTGATCACCGTTTTAGTGGCAATATGCTTCTGATTGACGTCAATAACAGCCAGATCCTGCATAAAGCTGCGCCCGATCAGCAGCGGTGACTCATAGTTGCTGCGATCAGTCAGTGAAACAGGCACAGACTGGGTAATGTCACCGATGGTTATGGTCATCATGACAATCGGGCGCTCCACCGATGGGAGCCCCGGACGTTTGATCCGGGTGACACTTTTCAGCGGTAACTCCATCAGCTCAGTCCCTTTGGACGTACGATGGAGCTCAAACCTGACCCACTTTTTGCCATCACGCTCAAAAAACTGAATCTCTCTGGCATCCACGGAACTGTTTTCTGCGCCGGTATCCAGCTTTGCCTCCATTTTGAGGTTCAGGTTTGGCAGGGTAGCGGTTTCGTTGATGCCAAGAACGAGCAGGCCATCCTGATGAGCCGGTGTCTGGATGGTCTGCTCACGAATGGTAATCGTATGGGTATCGGCAGGAGGCTTTGTTTGTGCCTCGGGCCTTGCTGGCACCATGGGGTGTTCCGACGTTTCCGGAACCGGAATGGGTTGGGTAATACGAGAATCGTCCTTGGCAGGACGCTCTTTATAAAAAGCTGTCTGGCATCCGGTTAAAATCATGGTTAAAACAAATAAAGCAGGCAGAGCCAAGTTGCGAAACATGTGACAAGCACTACGTTTTTTGGGGACTATTTAAGGCTCTCGCATTTTATGCGTGCAGCCATGGCGGTTGCCTGTCATCAACAAAACCGTAGAGCCTAAAGGAGTCCGGTGATAGTGGCTGAAGTATTGGCAACTAAAAGCTGGAAAGCTTACTTGATCTGCCTTCGCTTGCCAATTGTTAAATTCTGAGATGTGTCAGGAGCCGAATGTTTATGTCCAGAGGGGCTTGTAGTAGAAACAGGGGGTGTTGAAAAATAACTTTTGTTATTAAGGATCTGTTTGCATTTGAGACGGGTATGTCTGTAGCGGTATATAAGCCTGCCCGGATAGGACGTTAAAGATGGAACCACGAAGGACACGAAGAGCACGAAGGAAAAGAAAAGCTCTTCTTTGCCCGTGAAAAATATTTTGCGTAACCATTTTTCATCCCTGAGGGTGGCGCAAAATATTTTCAGTCATGGGCATTTGTGCTCTTCGTGACCTTCGTGGTTTCACCCGAAACCCATTGAACATGTAGGGGTAAAGCTTAATGTCTACCCTGAGAGTTTTGACTATTTATTATGGCGTTTGACAGTTCGATGCAGGTTTGGTGAGCAAGCCAATCAGAACGGTAATGATTAATACAGCCAGAGACGGAAGTAGCCAGACCATATGTACTTCATAGCCGGGAATCATGCTAAAAGGCTGTAAAACAGGCTGTAGCGCTGCAAACTCTTTTATGCGCAGAGCATCAATGATGCTGAAGATGAAAATGACCGCCAGTGTGGCCCGGTAAGTCAGGACGGGTCTGGGTAGCCAGTCGCGAATAAGCCCAAGGAAAATCAATGTTATGGAGATTGGATAGAGAATCAGCAGTACTGGAATAAAAAGATCAATAATCTCGTTTAACTCCATATTGGCAAAAAAGACACAGATTATGCTTATGATGGTGACGATGGTTCGATAGCTGACCCTTTCGAACATTTCATCAAAGTACTCACTGGCGGCGGTGATACAGCCAATGGCCGTGGTCAGGCAGGCCAATGTGACTACAGCCGCGAGCAGTGCTATCCCGGTGGTTCCGAACAATGTCTCGGCATAAATGGTCAGGATTTGCCCGCCGTTGTCCGGATCGGGGGCGACCTCCCGGCTGGTGGCTCCCAGGTAGAATAGAGAGAGGTAAACCAGGGCAAGTCCGGCCGCTGCGATGATGCCGGTAATGATACTGTAATGAAACAGGCTGGACTTATCTTCAATACCATGGGATTTAAGATTGGTGATGATGACAATGCCGAACATAAGTGCCGCGAGGGCATCCATGGTCATATAACCCTCAAGGAATCCCTTGATAACCGGTGATTCGGTATAAGTATCCATGGCTTGCCCGGGAACGCCGAGAGGTGAAAAAATTGGTGAGAGACCGAGAATGACCAGCAGGGCAATTAACGCCGGAGTAATCAGTTCGCCTACCGACTCCAGCAGTTTTCCGGGCCGGATAGACAGGTACCAGGAGATACTGAAAAAGATCAGGCTGAATATCAGCTGGCTGGGTTTGTCGGGCTCGGCCAAAAATGGTGTGATTCCCACTTCAAAAGAGACCAGGGCGGTCCTTGGAACGGCATACAATGGGCCAATAATCAGGTAAATGCAGGAACCAAGGGCGATGATTAGGGCTCTGGGCATTTCGCCACTGATTTCGTTGAATCCGCCACCCACTCTGGCGATGGCAACAATGCCCAGTAGTGGCAGGCCTACGCCGGTAAGCAGGAAACCCGCAGCGGCATACCACATATCCTGCCCGGCAAGTTGCCCCACCATGGGTGGAAAAATCAGGTTTCCTGCCCCGAGAAACATGGCAAATACCATAAACCCCATACCGACAATATTCTGTAAACTCAGTTTTTGTTTCATGTTTTCAGCTTCCAGAATCCCCGATTATTGAAGTTTTACCGGGATCTGCTCCTTTTTTACATTAATTAAATAGCCTTTCTGATGACAGATAACCAGCTGCCTGCTATCAGTATGGACGCTATCTGTGAAAGTGGTAGCAGGGCAATCGAAGAGTCCGAAAAAGCGCTACGTCAATCATTTAATGATTTCCCGGTGGTGCTGAACAAAGGTCATCATGGGGCTGATCATTGCTGATTTGTTGCAAGCTTTCCTGCAATAGGCAGATCAGGGTTTCATGATCACCGGCTTCCAGGAAAACATCCGGGCTCTGGCACAGCCGGTTGTCCCAGAGCACTGGCATATTGTAGGGCTCGCCAAAGGGGGGAATAGCTCCGGGTTCGCAGTCTTTGAACCTGGAGTTAAGTTCGTGTTCTGTGGCGAACTGCAGTTTTGAGTTGGTGATTTGGCTCACCTGGTGAATATTGACCCGGTTGGCTGCTGGTAAAATGGCCATCAGGTAGTGATCAAGACTATCTTTCAGGACCACTGCCTTGGCCAGCTGGTGCAATGGAATACGGGCGGCGATGGCGCTCTGCACTGAACTTTTGCTGGGTTGATGTCGGATGGTTTGATAGGGAATATGCTGCCTGGCAAGGTAATCGTAAACTGTGTTGGCAATGCTCATGATAGAAATCACCCCAGTAAATTTTGGCTTGAGGTGAAAAGAGTATAGCCGCTGATGGTTGTATTTCAGGGGCTATTGGTATTACAACCAGCCTTTACGTTTAAAAAACAGAAAGGTGGCTAACGCGCTCAACAACATAAGTCCGAGTGCAATTGGATAGCCGAACTCAATCGAGAGCTCTGGCATGATTTTGAAATTCATCCCGTAAATACTGGCAATCAGTGTCGGCGGGAGGAACATAACGGCGGCCACTGAGAAAATCTTGATTATGTTGTTCTGCTCAAGATTGATGTAGCCCATGGTGGACTCCATCAGAAAGTTGATTTTCTCGAACAGGAAGCCGGTGTGTGGTGTCAGGGATTCAATATCCCGAAGCATATCCCTGATATTGTCTTTCTGTTCATCATTGAGCATGTGGCTGCATGCGCGCATCAGGTAACGAAGTGAGCGCTGGGTATCCAGCAGATTCAACCGGACTTTGCCATTCAGGTCCTCCTGAAGTGTGATGGTGCGCAGCTGCTCATCAACATCTTTATACTGCTCTGACAGCGTGTTCTTGCTGACTTCTTCCAGATCCTCGTAAACTTCTTCCAGAGTATCAGCAAGGTATTCAACCTTGGCATCAAACAGGGCAATGATCACCTCCAGAGGCGTTGTTGCCTTGATATGCTGGGTTTTAAGGTGTTTGCGCATAAGCCTGAATAAACCGGTGGGCTCATCCTGAAGGGTGATCAGTTTATCGGGTCTGAGGTTGAATGCGACGTTAATATTTCTCAGCTCGTGGCCGGACCTGTGGGGAAACAGGGAGCGAATATGAATGCCGCTTTCGGTTTCAAAGTAGCGAGAGGAAATTTCAATCTCTCCCAGATCTTCTTCTTCGGGCAGACAGCCCGGGAAGTGGGTTGTTAACCATTGGTGCTCAGCACTGTCCGGCTCTGTTGCTTCCAGCCATATAGTGCCCTTGGCCGACGGGAAATCTGGCGTCACCCGGTCAATGGAAAATTGGTTATCCTGAGCACTATAGGCAAAGATCATAGTTACTGCCTTATTGATAACGAAATAGATTGGCCGACTCAAAATCATAGTGCCAGCCACCAAGCTATCTGAACGACCAGACCCTGAATATTTTAAAAAACAACGGAGGATATTGTCATTTCAGATTTCAGAGGGTTGCACCGTTTGGTAACAAAAAGGAGAGGAATTGTACGATAATTGACTTCTATTAGGATAGTGGGAATGTGTCAGGTGCTAATAACCTGGCATGGTAGTATAAGGAAAGTGACGGGGGCTGAACGCTCTGATTACGGGGGGGCGCTACACCCGCAAAACGGTCTCAATACAGGTCGGATCGCGAGCCGAATCGTGCCCCAACCGCCATGCACCATGAAACTCAGGTATCAAGGTGTAATGGCATCATGGCTTGAAGCTTCACGCAGTACACGGATTAATGCAATGCATATCTCGTTGCAGCTCGCAGCATCCTGAATGGCCTCACCGTTACGGTCAGCTATGATAAAACTGTCTTCGACCTTTTCCCCAAAGGTAGCAATTTTGGCACCGTGTACCTGCAGATTCAGTCTGGCGAAGGTTTTGCCGATCAGGGCAAGCAGCCCGGGGCGGTCCGTTGCGGTGATATCCAGCACTGTTTGCCTGGGTTCAATCTGATTGCTGATCAGCACCGCAGGCTCCCGGTTAAAATAGCGCAGTTGCCGTGGTGTTCGACGGCGAATAAGGTCCGGGAATGTGTCTGGTGCAGACAGGGTATTCAGCAGGTGCGTTTTGATGTCCAGTATCCGTTCGGCATTGGGCCCGATGGCAGAGCCATCTTCTTCAAGCACGGTATAGGTATCAAGGCTGTAGTTACTTCTGGAGGTAATGATACGGGCATCCTGAATGGCCAGTCCCAGCTGATGAAACGCCGCTACCGTGGCAGCAAACAGATTGGACTGGTCATGGGTATAGACAAACACGCTTGACCCCTGGTGCTCATAACCATCGGCAATTTCCGGAATCACGATCATCGGCTTTTCTGAGTCATGCTGGAGAATACCTTCGGTCTGCCAGCTGATTTCATCACTTTGGTGACGGAGAAAATACTCATCATTAAACTGATCCCAGAGATAGGATATGTCTTCCTCTTTCAGGCCTTTTTCGATTAACAGAGCCATTGCCCGTTGTTTGGTGTTGGCGATCTGCTCATTCATTTCCGGCAGATTATCGACGCCCCGTTTCAAAAGCTGGTGGGTTTGCGAGAAAAGCTGTTGCAACAGAGAGGCTCTCCAGCCATTCCAAAGCCCGGGGTTGGTGGCATTAATATCCGCTACTGTCAGGAGGTAAAGGTATTTCAGTCGTTCCCGGGTACCGACACGTCGGGCGAAGTCCTGAATCACTTTCGGGTCGGACAGATCTTTTTTCTGAGCGGTGACGGACATGGTCAGGTGTTCCTGCACCAGCCAGACAATCAGCGCAGTATCTTCCTTATTCAGGCCATGAACACGACAGAATTGCTGTGCATCCTCGGCACCGAGCTGGGAGTGATCGCCTCCACGGCCTTTACCGATATCATGGTAAAGGCCTGCCAGATAAAGTAATTCCGGTTTGGGTATTCGATGGATGATTCTTGAGGCAATAGGAAACTGCTGATGGCTCTTTTGATAGGAAAAACTTCTCAGGTACTTTATTAATAACAGGGTATGGGCATCCACTGTGAGTGTGTGGAAAAGATCATACTGCATCTGCCCTATGATTCGACCAAACTCCGGAAGGTAGCGACCCAGTATGCCGTAGCGGGCCAGCCTTTTTAACGACGCTGTTAAAGCATAGGGGGCACGCATGAGTTCCAGAAACAGCCTTGTGCATCTTGGGTCTTTGCGAAAAGTACCGTCTACCAGGTGGCGGTAATCTCTCAGCAGTCGTATGGTTTCAGCGGTGGGGCCCTGGATTGTCTGATCCCGGGTGAGCAGCACAAACATCTCCAGAATCGCGGGCGGGTGTTCGGCAAAGACTCTATCGTGGACGGTTTCAATGTAGTTATTGCATACCTGGAAGCGTTCATTAATGGCATGAACTTTATGAACGATGCCAGCGCTGAGAATATCGTCGTCAAAATGTTGCAACAGCAGGTCTTTTAGCTGGCTGACAATCATGACCGTGCGAAAGTAGCTCTGCATAAACTGCTCTACCGCCAAAGCGCCTGTGTGGTCGTGATAACCAAACTGGCTGGCCAGTGTTCGCTGGTGGTCAAACAACAGGCGATCTTCTCCCCGTCCGGTCAGGGAGTGAAGTGCCCAGCGGATTTTCCAGAGAAATGCCCGGCACCTCTGCAGCTGCTGATATTCAACATTGCTCAGGAATCCAAGCTCCAGAAGCTCAGCGGGATCATGAGTCCCGTAGTGGCGACGGGCCACCCATCCAAGCATATGCAGATCCCGAAGACCGCCCGGTGAACCCTTGATATTTGGCTCCAGATCGTATTCGGTATCATTATATTTACGGTGTCGTTTACGTTGTTCATCGAATTTCGCCTGAAGATACCGTTGACTGGGCCACATATGTTCAGTGTCAATCAGGTCCAGCAGGTATTCGTGCAGAAATGCCGGACCGGATATAACCCTGGACTCTATCAGGTTGGTGATGATGGTCAGATCGTCAGCGGCCTGGCTGGCACACTCATCAAGGGAGCGGACACTGGAGCCGACTTTTAAACCGATATCCCAGAGTAAAGTCAGGAAATGTTCGATCGCATCCTGGTGCTCATGGTAATGGTCTTTTTCCAGCAGTATCAGAATGTCAATGTCGGATCCGGGGTGCAGCTCCCCTCTGCCGTAACCGCCAACGGCCAGTAGGGTGATGGGGCAGCTGTCACTCCAGTTCAGATGTTCCCAGGCCAGCCGCAGAATCTGATCCATCAACCATGCCCTGGCAAATACCAGTTGCTCTATATCCATACCATCCAGAAACCATTGATCCATTTTGGATGTGGCTTCCTTCAGGCATTTCTTATAGGCCGGTATCGGGGTTTTGGAAATCGTTAGGTCCGCCCGGAACTGACTCTTGTTGAAAAGATGGTCCTGAACAGAGGTTGGGATTTTCTGAAACGGATTGCTCATTTTAGAAGTTTTCTTCTTTTCGTTTGGTGAGCACTTCATAGCCTGTAGCGGTTACAGCAATGGTGTGTTCCCACTGGGCAGAAGGGCGCCGGTCTCTGGTTACCGCTGTCCAGCCATCGCCCAGCAGTTTGGTCCCTTTCTTGCCAGCATTGATCATTGGTTCGATAGTAAATGTCATGCCCTCTTGCAGGACACAGTCATTTCTATCGTTATAACCTTCATAATGGATGACCTGTGGGTCTTCATGGAACACTCTGCCAATGCCGTGGCCGCAGTACTCTTCAACAACCGAGAAATGATTGCCGTGGGCATGTCTGGCAATTACACGACCGATATCGCTTAGACGGTTACCTGGTTTCACTTGCTCAATACCCAGGTAGAGACACTCCTGGGTCACCTGTACCAGCCTCTGGTTAAATGGTTGAACATCACCAACCAGGAACATTTTGCTGGTATCGCCATGGTAGCCATCTTTGATCACAGTGATATCGATATTAACAACGTCACCGCTTTTCAGAAATTTTTTATCACTGGGAATGCCGTGACAAACGACCTGGTTGATGGAAATGCAGGTGGACTTGGGGAAGCCGGGTCTGCCCGGGGCTGCGCCGTAATGTAATGGGGCAGGGATTGCCTTCTGCACATTGACAATATAATCATGGCAGAGGCTATCCAGTTCGCCGGTTGAGACGCCGGGCTGCACATGGGGTTCGATCATTTCCAGCACTTCAGCGGCCAGACGGCCAGCGATGCGCATCTTTTCAATTTCTTCAGGGGTTTTGATGGTTACATTCATTGTCAGGTCAGGCCGCTTAAAGATGCGAAAGTCAAATGATAATTCGTGTTATCTTACCAGAATCCCCAAGCGAAGTATTAACAATATTATATCCGTCAGGTGTTGCTCAAAACGAGGGGTGACTTCTGCGTTTAAGTCCGGCAGGCACCTATAGCAGGTAAGATGCCGATAAAGCCACTGCCCCTAACGGTACTGCAATTTGAGCATATCTGACAAAGTGCCAGAAGGAAGATAGCCAGGTTCTCTGGTCTACCTTGGGGTTTGATCTGAACCTGACATCAAGGCTTTTCTTTGAAAAATAATTATCTTCATAGCGCTTGGAACTGAAGAGGCCCCACAAGGTATACCACTGGCAATCCCAGGCGTCAGGATCGGATTCGCAGGACTGATTGTAGAAAGGCAGGTTTTTCTGATAAACCGTTAACTTCAGTGTGTATATTGTGTTCGGAGCCAGCTGGTCGTCGTAACTGAGGGCCTCGTTGGACAGGAAAATTTTTCCGGGGTAATAGAACAGTGTGGGCACATAACTCCGGTAAATATTTTTGTCAGGGTTATCACCATTTTTCAGTTTGAACTCCCAAAGCGTGGAGCGTCGAATTTTCTGGTCACTGGAGATGGCGTTCAATGTTTGCTGAATACCTTTTGCTTCATCGATATAGATAGTGGACTTCAGTCTGTCGCCAAATATGGATGGTTCGTAGAGTTGAACTCTGACGATGATATTTTTCAGCTTTTCAGTGACATCTTCTGATACCTCGTTGAGTGCTGCGGCAGAGAAGTCCTGGGCTCTCATGATAAATGGATAGCCTTTTTCTTGCCTTGAGCCATCAAGGCCAGGGGCAGACTGCCATACCAGTGGGTCAATATTCTCGTTGTCAAAAGTTTTGGGAAGCGAAAAAGCGTTGGGAGAGCCTGAAGCAATTCTTTTTCGTGTGGTTACGGTAAAGCTGACTTCGTCTTCTCCCTTGAAGCGACAGGAAAGGCTATCAGGTTGCGGGTTGTGGATATACTCGTTGAAGATGTACTCGTTTTTAGGATCTTCAATAAACAGGGTTGGCGCTAATCTGGCAGATTGTGAGGTTCGCACGGTGTTTTTCAGATTGCTGACAGTGACCACTTCCTCTTCACCCGGTAGCAGGTCATAGCCATTGGCAAGACGGTCAATAAAGCCGGGGGAGTCGGGGCTCCAGCGGGCTTTATCTTTTTTCAGAAACTCCACGTCAAAGACCATTTTTCCCTCACCATCCTGACAGTACCGGCTTTCGTGCATGGTGATATCGGCGTAACAGGTTTTTGGCTTCCAATGGCAATGTTCGACTTGTTTCATGCCACCGTCCGAGGTGGGCAGGAATATCTTTTCACATACATGGTAGGAGCCACAGTGCTGTGCATCGGTGACCAGCTGGCACTCCTGCCAATTCCAGTGAAGGTATGTACGATAGTTAATAACACCTGTCCAGGCTGGTGACGGCTGTTGCCGCAAAATATCTGCCGCCTCGTGGCGGCTGATGTTTTTCAAGTCCTGCCATGCTTCTTCGTCAAAGGTTTCCGGTAAGCGAACATGGGTATGGTGGTTGGCCGAACATCTTAACTCTTCAGAGTGGAGGTTGCGGGTTTGATGGGCAGGGATAACGTGTCCGGGACATGACTGGCTTGCTGTTATCCTCGGAGCAGACACTTGCAAGCAATGGTTGTTAATAAGAAAAGGCACGGCAAAAGAGGTGTATGGCTTTGAAAATAAAAGTATTAGCAGCAAAGCTACATACACAAGTTGCTTTTTGATAGCCATCACATCAACCTGCGAAAACGTTTAATGAATTTATTGTGAAAATGAGTATCCCGTCACAGATACTCATTGTTTTGTATTGATGTTTTAAAAGAACTGCCGTCTTTTTCTCCGATCAGAAAAGACGTTGTCCCTGGTCAGCATATCAACCACGCTTTGCAGCTTTCTGGCTTCATCGAGACGGTTTTCCTGGTTTTCCAGGGCGTTGATGCACATGGCAACAGCTCCTTTAAGTGTGCCAGCCTCAACCATCATGACGTCGCTCTCAATATCATCGTCCTCTTCTGATGAGCTGAAAACCTGCTTTGCTTTTGCCTGATAGAGGGCTCTTGACATGTCTGAACTGAGGTAGTGTTGACGATATCCGTCACGAACCTTTCTCAGGCCGCCTGAGCGGCTGATGGCCAGTTCTTCATCAATATCTTTTTTAATCAGGGCGATAATAAAATATTTTGTGTCCATTTCATTGGATTTGCCGGCCACCCAGGTGATCCATGAACTGACAGATAGCCACTTTTTACTGGCGGAATTTTCAATGGTTAACATTGCTTCATGAGCGAGATTGGCGTAACGCATGAGCTTATTCTGATCATAAATGGGTGCAGCACCAACGGTCATATCGTTCAGGTAGTAATCCAGATTGAAAATACGCTTGTCATATTCCACCGGAATGCAACCAATTTGAATACCATAGGTGGCACGAATGTAAGATCTTGCCCAGAATGCATCGATCAACATCTCTTTGGCTCTTTTGCTGCCTTCCCGGTCGGAAATGGTCCTGTATCTCTCTGACGTACCGAAGGTATCTATAAAGGTTTCAATGGCATCTTTGGTAAAACGGTTGATCCCTTCATCAATGACTCGCTTATCCTGGGTTCGCATGGCCCGTAGCTGCAAGGCATTACGTTTCATATCAGCGATCTGCTCTGCAGTATACAGTGACATGGACTTGAGCTGGTCGTTACTGATTCCGAGCTGCTGATGAAGGACGCCATTGGGCAGGACGATATTGAAATGAAGCTCGTTCATTTGCGTATCAAGCCTGCGCAAGGTTGACTGGTATTGATGAACCAGCGGGAGCATATCAACCTCGCTGTCGGGATCAGCAGTTATGTCTGGCCTGAGAGTGGGGAAATGTTCCAGGTTGTTAACGTCTTGAAGGAACAGGTTTGATTCCTGTGTGAACGTTCTTACATGGTCGAGAAATTCCCTTACGGGTATTGGTTGAAGGATGCTTTCGTCAGAAATTTTCTGGAGCTCTGAGGCAACGGTGGTTAGGTCTCTCAGGCTGCGGCCAAGATCGTTAATGGTTTTCAGCAGGATGTCACCATCACGCTCACCTCTCAAATAAAAGGCCTGTATATACTGTTTCTCGATTTCTGTTTTGTTGGCAAGGTTGATAGTCAATTCGTCACTGTTTTCCGGAGTGACACTGATAACCGGTGGGAATACTGCATCAGCGTCAGATCCCGGAGCCTTTTCGTAATAGTGACCGGGAGATACCTGTTGCCCATGGTATTGCTCAAACCGGGGCGGGTCACTCCGTAAGGAACTGCTTGCCGAAACAGTGTCGAAAGACGTAAAAGCAAGGAATATTGCACAGCATATTATGCTGCCAGTAGCTCTGTTCATTTTAAAAGCTCTGAAAAGTTAAAAAATTATTCAACTGGTAATTTGACCATGGTGAAAGAATATAGTTCCGATTTTTTGAATATGCATCTGGGCTGTTAAAAAAACAGATGTGATTTAACAGCGTAAATGACTGTTTTGCTTTGGTCTTGAAGCTGCTCTCTATTTTTGGGTTGGTTTTGACGAGTTGAATGGTGGCCTGATGATCGTATGATTGATGGGCGTATATTTAATTTATTGAAACTTTTATTTTTTTCGGGCTGTGATCTTTTTTGTTAAAGAGTTATTCAGATTTTGTCCAAATTTAGATGGTACGATTTTATTGCTTTCTCATGATGATTGATGAACTTATTCAATTGCCCAAAGTCCAAAAGTTCAGTCAATAATATATTGATCTTTTTTGATATTAAAAACCTATAATCATTGGAGAGTTCATTATGATTAATCCTGCTACCAGTCTTGCTGTTACACGTGACCCACAAAATGATATTCCTGCCCGTTCAGAGGCAATCGATGTAAGTGGCTCTGGCAATGAAAGCCCTGCTACTGCCTTTTACAGAACCATGGCGGCAAAGCCCCTCTGGCGGGGGCTGTTCATTGTTTCCGTTAATACAGCAATGTTTGCATGCTGTGAGGCATTTAGTAATTACTTCGCAGATGAACGGGATGGTCATATGCCATTGTATCCGTTCAATATATCGCAGCCATCCTTGGGAGGAGCAGTCCTGGGTTTTGCTAACGGGGTTTTCCAGGCCAGTTTAACTGAGTTGTTCAATGCAATTCATGATACTTGTCTTGAGAACAGATCAATTAGTGTGGCACCATGCCAGCCAAATGTCATCACTGTCAAGGATAAAAATCTCTGATGATCAGCGTCCCGTTGAGTCTGGAAGTAAAGTCTGACGGTTTGTCTGCTGTAGCTCGTTAATTACTGCGCCGGTTTATCAGGGGCATTACCTCAATTGTCAATAGCTTCCGTGCCAGCTTTTCGGCAGGCACTGATGCTATTAAGGTTTAGTTAGTACGATTTTACCGATCACTGAAGTTGATAAGTGAACTTTTTCAATTATCCAAAGTCAAAATGTTTGATCGTTAATAAAGCATTTTCTTTTAATACTAAAAATTTCTAATTTTTGAGAGTTCATTATGAACCCTGTCATCCATATTACCGGCACTGGCAGTGCACAAATTGATATTCCTGACAGATCAGAGGGGGCAAGTGATGCAAGTGGTTCTGGCAATGAACGCCAAACTGCTACTCCCTGGTACAGAACAGACCAGGCAAAAACTGTCTGGCGGGGGCTAGCCGTTGTCTCCGTTGGTGTAGCCCTGGGGGTAGGTGGTGAGTTTCTGAGTAATTACCTTGTATGGAAACGGGATGGTGTTATGCCATCGCACACAAAAGATACTCCGCAGCCAATCCTGGGGGCCGGCATAGGCTTTTTAGCAGGGAGTATTATTTTCTTACTCGATGAACGTCGCCGCACAATACAGCAAAATTCTCTGGCAAGCAGATCAATCAGTGAGGCATCGAGTCAATCAGAGGTCTTCAATACCCGGGGTGAAACTTCTGGTCATCAGCATTCCGCTGATAGGGCAAGCAGAGTCTGATATCCCTGGCCCGGATATTAACTACTGGTTTATCAGGTGCTTTAGCCTCTACTGAGGTTGAGCCATCTGCTGCATTACCAGGAATCTTATGTGCCCGGGTGTTCCGGGCGCGATGACCAGATAACGCACTCACTGTGCCGAACGGTCCTTAGATCACCGGGTGCCTGAAACCAGCCATAGAGTTTGATAGGGCTTTAAATGTTCTGAGGTAAAGGTCTTGTCGCTAAGCAGGTCAAGACAGCCCTGGTATTCTTCTGCATTTATGTCCATATAAGTTGCCGTCAGATTATGAATGGCAATCAGGCTTCTGCCCGTTTTGGGCTCAGTCCTGGAAAAGGCCAGTATGCCCGGTGCGATATCAATGATTTGCTGAGGGCAGTCCGGGTGAAAACAGCGCTCTTTTCGGCGAATTCCAATAATGGTTTTCAGGGTTTTAAAGATCATGCTCTGCATTGAGACGGGGTTTTCCAGTTCTGTGCGCAGCTCTTCAATATCCCATTTACGGCGATTGATGGATCGGGTGCGGCCAGATCGTTCAACGCCGACAATATCGTTCCCAGTGGCCAGCAGGCTATGAATATAGATGGCCGGAATACCTTTCATGCCGAGCATAATGATCTGTGAGCAGAGAAAGCGTTGTGCCTGCCAGTGATCCTCACCACGGCGTGTGCCTTTCATGGCGTCAAATAGAGAGATATTGATCTCATAAGGTTTTTCGCTTTGATCCTGTAGTGTGCGCATGCTGACGAACCCGCCAAAACGGTGCATGCTGTCCACCAGTTCAGCGACTTCACTGTCGGGGACGAGCCCTTCAAGCGGTCGCAGCCCAATGCCATCATGGGAAGCGGTGAAATTCAGTGTTGTGCAACCCTCAGGGTATTCCGGTAATGCCCTTGCCCAGTGCGCCAGGTATTTTTCTGTGCCCCGGTTTAGTGCATGAAGTATCAGTGGCGGCAGTGCAAACTGGTACACCAGATGCGCCTCATCGCCCCGGGCGAAATAGCTGAAGTTTTCCGGGTCAGGTACATTGGTTTCAGTTATCAGTAATGCACCGGGGCAGACCTGTTCAATAATCAGCCGCATGACTTTTACCATGGCGTGGGTTTCTGGCAGATGTACGCAGGCTGTATTGAGCTTCTTCCATAGAAAAGCTATGGCATCAAGACGCACTACGCTGGTGCCCCGGGCAAGGTAGAAAAGCACAATATCGACCATTTTTATCAGTACATCCGGGTTTTTGAAGTTAAGGTCGATCTGGTCCTCACTGAAGGTGGCCCAGACGTGGCGGGTTCCCCGGCGTGTCTGGGTGGGAACCAGCAGGGGGGAGTTTCTGGGGCGGGTGACCATGGTGAGATCTGTGGATGGATCTTCCTCAATAAAGTAGTCCCGCCCAGGCTGGATGCCGCTGACAAAATCCGCAAACCACAGGCTTTCTCGGGATACGTGGTTGATAACCAGGTCGGTCATTAACCGATAGCGCTCAGCGATGGCCCCGACGTTATTCCAGTCACCAAGAGCAGGGTTAACCTGTAGATAATCAATGATGGAGAATCCATCATCAGAACTGTAGGGAAAATAAGGCAGTATATGCACGGTGGAGATCAGCTGCCGGATGTGCCTGCCAAGGAATTCACTGAGTACTTTCAGTGGTGGTTTCCCATGCTCTGTGAGGCTGTCGCCATAAGTGATCAGATAGATATCCTGCTCTGACCAGGCATCAAAACTTTTCGGTTCATGGTTGTGCAGATAGTGCTCAACCCGACGGACGATGATACTGGCGAGGTCATCCGATTGATCGCCATAAGGGATGTGAAGAAGCCTGGATAGCGATTGATGAAATGACGCAAAGATAGGGGGATAGCTTTGCAAAATGCCTCTCCTGAAATAGCAGCGTTATGGAGTTCTGATTCACGTTCGTAATATCAAGAGCATGAGTTGTGCCATGTAATATTGGCATGTTATTCAACCAACTTTACGGGTATATGATAGTAACATACCCTAATATCTGAAGATTTTTCACGATATATCACTTTAAGGCATTGAACTATTTTTTGTCATAATGATCAAAAATCACACTTGGCAATTTTTGCAATATGCGTCATTTAATAACCATGATTGCAGCCCTTAACTTTTGTGTATTGTGCACCCCGATAACAGGAAGAAAAAATGAATGTCCCACCAGCAGGTCCATTACAACTTGATACTGCCCTTAAACCCGGCCCTCCAGCTGATGCTCAAGCCGTTCTCAGTAAGTCAGGCCTGGTAAGTCTGGTCATGGAAAAACTGAGTTTTATCAAACTTCACCATGGTGGCAAAGCAGAGAAGCAGAGTGTTAAAGCATTGTTTGAGCGTCTGATATCCGAATACCCTGGAGCCGCCACCATTGAAGAGCCGCTCTGTATTACACGAGCACTGGGCGAAAGTCATAAGGACTTTCTTAAAAGATTTATCCTGGAGGTTATCACTCAATATCCGCTGTTGAGATTTCAGGAGGTCAATAGCCGAGATGAAGCAGAGCAATCAAGTCATAATCTAACTCATTTCTATGACAAAGTTAATCGTGTAGATATCAAAATCTGTAAAATATCTGAAGTCATCGAAAGTGTGAAAATACTGGCCAGTATGTACAAATATCCCTGGATCGATCATTTAATAAAAGATCAACACAAATGGGGCGAATATTCCGGTCTGCTTAACGGTGATTTATTCATTTCAGCCGGATCAGTTGACGTGGTGGATTTAGCGCATAAGAGGGTGATGAAACGACTGAAAAAGGCAAATGCCTGTACCAGCTACTCTCCGCTGTTCTTTTTTCGCAATGAAGACAGCCTCCAGAAAGGTATGTTGATAATCTGTAGATCTACTGACCCTAACCCCAAAAGGGAAATGGGTATATTCATTCGATCTATCAAGCAGAAGTCATTAATAAGAGCGGGTTTCACCCAACGATTGGGTCGACTATAAAGAAAGCTTCGGAAGAAGCAAACCGGAATCTGCTATTGCAAAATGCCTCTCCTGAAATAGCAGCGTTATGGAGTTCTGATTCACATTCTTAATATCAGGAGCATGAGTTGTGCCATGTAACATTGGCATATTATTCACCCCGCCTTTACGGAATGATGATAGTGACATCCCCCGCTATCTCCAACTTATTTGCGATATATCACTTTAAGGTTTTGAACTATTTTTTGTCAGAGTGGTCAAAAATCACGCTTGGCAATTTTTGTAATATGCTCAAGGCAATTTCCATAATTGCAGCACTTAACTTTTGTGTATTGTGACCCCGATAACAGGAAGAAAAAATGAACGTCAAACCAACTGGTTCACCGAATGTTGATACTAACGATAAATCCCCTCCTCCAGGTTATGATCAAGCCGTTCCCAGCAGGTTAGGCCTGGTTAGGCTGGTCACAGAACAACTGAGTCATATCAAACTTCACCAAGGTGACATAGAAGAGAAGTTGAGTGTTCAAGAATTGCTTGAGCGTCTGATATCCAAATACCCGGGAGTCACTACCATTGGAAAGCCTCTCTATATTACCCGGGCACAGGACGAAAGTCCTAAAGCCTTTCTTGAAAGATTTATCGATCAGGTTATCTATCAATACCCGCTGTTGAAATTTCAGGATGTCAATAGCCGGGACGAAGCAGAGCAATCAGGCCATGATTTAACTCATTTCTATGACAAAGATAATCGTGTAGATATCAAAATCTGTAAAATAGCTGAAGTTATCGAAAGTGTGAAACAACTGGTTAGTAAGCAGCATTATCCCTGGATAAGTGAAGTAACGGGTAAATCTAATAACGATCAACAAGGTTGGGGCAAACATTCCGGTCTGCTTATGAAGGATTTTTTCATTGCAGCTGGATCAGTTGTCATGGGAAATTTACGGCATGAAAGTGTGATAAAACACCTGAGAGAGGCAAATGCCATAACCAGCTATAATCCGCTCGTCTTTTTTCGCAATGAAGACGACCTCCAAAAAGGTATGTTGATAATCTGTACATCTACTGACCCTGACCCCAAAAGGCAAATGGGTATAAGTATTAAATCTAATCCAAAACTTTAAGATTAGATAAGAGCAGGTTCCGCCCAATGATTGGGTCGACTATTAAGAAAGCTTCGGAAGAAGCAAACCGGAACCTGCTATTGCAAAATGCCTCTCCTGAAATAGCAATAAAGCTCTGATTGACACTCTTTACCTTCTTGACATGAGTTGTGCCTTGTAACATTGGCATGGGAACTGCATTGTATTAACGCATTCAAGATCAAGTGATAAACGGAGTTATTGAATGATTACAAAATGCCTCTTTCCTGTTGCCGGTTATGGCACACGTTTTTTGCCAGCCACCAAATCCATGCCCAAGGAAATGCTGCCCATTGTCGATAAGCCGCTGATACAATACGGGGTAGAGGAGGCGATGGAAGCAGGATTAACGGATCTCGGTTTTGTTAATGGCAGGAATAAGCGGGCGATACCGGATCACTTTGATATTAACTATGAACTGGAGGCGGAGATTGCCGGTAGTGGCAAGGAGGAGAAACTGTCGTCGATCCGGGATGTGATGTCTGCCTGTACCTTCTCATATACCCGGCAGAATCAGATGCTGGGGCTGGGGCATGCCATTGCCTGTGGCCAGACATTAATAGGTGATCAGCCCTTCGGTGTTATTCTGGCGGATGACCTTTGTGTCAATGATAAGGGGCCATCGGTGATGGCTCAGCTGGTCAATCTCTATAAACAGTTCAGATGTACGATTCTTGCGGTACAGGAAGTGCCTGCGGCAGAAACCGAAAAGTATGGAGTGATTGCCGGGGAGGCCCTGGATGAGCATTTGATCCGGGTGACGGATATGGTGGAAAAACCTGCGCCTTCAGAGGCTCCCAGTAATCTTGCGGTGATTGGCCGTTACGTTCTGACCCCCGATATTTTTGACATTATTGCCAACACCGAGGCGGGAAAAAACGGTGAGGTACAACTGACAGATGCCATTTTGTCTCAGGCCAACAGTGGTTGTGTGATTGCCTGTAAATTTCAGGGCAGGCGATTTGACTGTGGCAGTATGGGTGGTTTTGTCGAAGCCACTAATGCCATTTATCAAAAACGTTTTGGCTGAGCGGATGGTTTATTGATGGCAGCAACAGCGCCGAGAATACTGATTTTTACCGATCTTGATGGCTCCCTTCTGGATCATCATGACTATGGCTGGGCAGCCGCTCAACCTGCCCTGGAATTGCTGGTTGAGCGTGAAATACCGGTGATTTTTAACACCAGTAAAACGCTGGAAGAAGTGCTTGTTATTCAGCGAAAGATGGGAATTGATCAGCCATTTATCAGTGAAAATGGCATGGTGACGACGATCCCGGCGGATTATTTCCGGGATTCCTGTGAGCGTACCCACTTTTTTCATGGTCAGCCTTATCGCAGCATACGGCGAATTTTATCCAATATCCGGCATCAACATGGTTTCAGGTTTGCCGGCTTTGGTGATCTGACCGAGGATCAGGTGGCAGAAGTTACCGGGTTATCAATCGATGAGGCTGGTAAAGCCATTGCCCGAAAGGCCAGTGAGCCGGTGATCTGGCGTGATGGTGATGCAGAATTGCGGGAGTTTGTCAGGTTGCTTGAATCGCAAGGGCTTTATCTGACGAGAGGAGGGCGCTTTTATCATGTTTCCGGGAAAGGGAGTAAAGGGCTGGCTTTGCAGGCATTACTGCAAAGGTATCAGCAGGAATTTCCGGAAGAGACCTGGCAAACCTGTGCGCTTGGGGATGGGATAAACGACTTGCCGATGCTGGAGGCGGCCGATTATCCGGTGCTTATCCTGTCGGAGCATGGTCAGGCACCGGATGTGAGTCATTTGGTGAATGTTGTCAAAACCCGCAGCGTCGGCCCTCAGGGCTGGAATCAGACCATACTCGACTTGTTTGGCAAGTCATAAAATCACTTTCAAGAGTAGAAAAAGGGTAGGGAATGGGTGACTTTTATCAGAATGGCATAATTACCAATTTTCACAATCTGAGAGTTCGGTCAACCGACGATATGGAGCGTGACCTGCTGGCATTTTCCCGCCAGCGGCCCATGTCACTGGTCTTGCCTTCATTATTTTCAGAATTGGAAGGGCCTGCCCTGGGGCATATTGTCGAAGAGTTGAGTCAGGTGCGCTATCTCTCTGAAATAGTGATTGGCCTTGATCGCGCTGATCAGGAGCAGTTTGCCTATGCCAGGGATTTCTTTGGACGGCTGGATCAGCATCACCGTATTCTCTGGCAGGATGGGCCAAGGTTGCAGGCAATTGATGCCCTGCTGGCTGCAAAGGGTCTGGCACCGAAAGAGCCCGGAAAGGGTAGGAATGTCTGGTACTGCTACGGCTATGTGCTGGCATCGGCAAAGTCAGAGGCAGTGGCGCTCCATGACTGCGATATTGTTACCTATCAGCGGGATCTGCTGGCCAGGCTGCTCTATCCGGTTGCTAATCCCGCCTTCAGCTACGACTTCTGCAAAGGCTACTATGCGCGAATCGCTGACAATAAGTTAAATGGCCGGGTCAGCCGTCTGCTGGTTACGCCCCTTTTGCGGGCGCTGAAAAAGATTCTCGGGCCGATGGAGTATCTCGAATATCTGGATAGCTTTCGTTACCCTCTGGCGGGTGAATTCTCCATGAGAACCAGTGTCTTTAACGATATCCGGATTCCCAGTGACTGGGGGCTGGAGATTGGCGTATTGTCAGAGGTTAAGCGCAATTACTCCAGTAAGCGGCTCTGTCAGGTGGATATTGCGGATATTTATGATCATAAGCATCAGCCGCTGTCTGAAGGGGATGTCAGTCGCGGGTTGTCGAAAATGAGTCATGACATCATCAAGGCGATTTTTCGCAAACTGGCCACCAATGGTGTTCAGTTTAATACCGAGACCTTCAGGACCATCAAGGCGACCTACTACCGGGTGGCCCTGGACTTTATTGAATCCTACTATGATGACGCCATGATCAATGGTTTGCATGTGGATCGTGACAGTGAAGAGCGGGCTGTGGAGTTGTTTGCCAGGAATATCATGGAAGCTGGTCAGCATTTTCTGGAAAACCCCATGGAGCGTCCCTTTATTCCCAGCTGGAACCGGGTTATGTCTGCTGTTCCGGATATATTGGAGCGACTTTATGATGCGGTGGAAGAGGATAACCAGCGTTTTGGCTGATGGCAGAAAAAGTTTCGAAAATTGTCCGGGTGTGGTATAAAGCGCCACTTGATTTCGAGATGCGATTTCAAGATGGGGTACATGGCGGTTAGTCTCAGGGCTGGCAGCATGAACTTCATTAAACTTAACGTTGATAAAAGATCTCACATTCACCGACACATGGTTCCGGGTGCCAGTTCTTAATCCGTTAAACGGATGATGCTCTGGTCGAACACATGGGGTGTTTGGAGGCATAACCCTGAATCAGGAGATTCCCATGACTCAAGTCACTATGCGTGACATGCTCAAGGCCGGCGTGCATTTCGGTCACCAGACCCGTTACTGGAACCCGAAGATGAACAAGTTCATCTTTGGTGCACGCAACCGCATTCATATCATTAACCTTGAGCACACCCTGCCTGCCTTTAATGGCGCTCTGCAGTTCATCGGTAAGCTGGCTGAAGGCAAGAACAAGGTCATGTTTGTTGGCACCAAGCGTGCTGCTGGCAAGATCATTCGTGAAGAAGCTGCTCGCTGTGGCATGCCTTACGTTGATCACCGCTGGTTGGGTGGTATGCTGACTAACTACAAGACCATTCGCCAGTCCATCAAGCGTCTGCGTGATCTTGAAAGCCAGCGTGACGACGGTACTTTTGAAAAACTGACCAAGAAAGAAGCGCTGATGCGCAGCCGTGATCTGGAAAAACTGGATCGCAGCCTGGGCGGTATCAAGGACATGGGCAGTCTGCCAGACGCTCTGTTCGTTATCGACGTTGAGCATGAGCGCATCGCCATTCAGGAAGCCAACAAGCTGGGTATTCCGGTTATTGGTATCGTGGATACCAACTCCAGCCCTGAAGGTGTGGACTACATCATTCCAGGTAACGATGATGCGATCCGTGCTATCCAGCTGTACCTGAAGGCTGCTGCTGATGTGATTCTGGAAGGTCGTGCCCGTGCGAGCACCGGTGCTGAAGACGAGTTCGTAGAAGTCGAAGAAGCACCAAAGGCTGAGGAAGCTCCCAAGTCTGAAGAAGCAGAAGGTTCTGAAGAAGCCTGAGGCTTTTGAAGAACCGGCTTCAGGCAGTATCTGATTTAGCTGGTCTTATGACTGGAGTGCAGACTTAGGGATTGTCCTGCATAAATAACAGATACTGTTTGCCGATTTTGGAAAAGAGTAAGGGGGCTTTGCCCCCTTTTTTCCGATGTACAGATAACTATTCTTTTATGCCGCTGTTATTGATGGTGGCATAAAAAGACTGTCAATTTGCGAGGAATCAACCATGGCAGCTATTAGTGCAGCACTGGTAAAAGAACTGCGTGAGCGTACTGGCCTGGGCATGATGGAGTGCAAAAAAGCACTGGTTGAAGCACAGGGTGACATTGAAGTAGCAATCGAAGAAATGCGTAAGTCCGGTCAGGCAAAAGCTGCCAAGAAAGCCGGTCGTATCGCAGCAGAAGGTATTGTAGCCGTTAAAGTGGCTGACGATGCCAGCTTTGGTGTACTGGTTGAAGTCAACAGTGAAACTGACTTCGTAGCCCGTGATGATAACTTCCTGAACTTCGTTCAGCAGGTGGTTGGCGCTGCTTTTGCCCGTAAAGAAGCTGACGTTAACGCGCTGATGGAAGGCGAGCTGGAAGAAGCCCGTCAGGCGCTGGTTCAGAAGATCGGTGAAAACATCGGTGTTCGCCGTATCGCTATCGTTGAAGGCGGCGTGATTGGCTCATACGTTCACGGTAACAACCGTATCGCTGTTCTGACCAAACTGGAAGGTGGTGATACTGAACTGGCTCGTGATATCGCCATGCACGTTGCGGCTGTTAACCCACAGGTGGTTAACAAGGAAGATATGCCGGCTGAACTGGTAGAGAAAGAGAAAGAGATCTTCCAGGCTCAGGCTGAACAGTCTGGCAAGCCAGCCAATATCATCGAGAAGATGATTGAAGGTCGTATCAGCAAGTTCCTGGCAGAAAGCAGCCTGGTTGAACAGCCTTTCGTTAAAGATCCTGATACCACTGTTGGTGCACTGGCCAGGAAAGCTGGCGCTACTGTATCCAGCTTCGTACGTTTCGAAGTGGGTGAAGGTATCGAGAAAGAAGAAGTGGACTTTGCTGCTGAAGTCCGCGCTCAGGCAGGACTGTAATAACCAGGAGCCTCCCGGGCCAGCCCATTGGGTTGGCCTTTTCATGTCTATCCATAGCTGATGGTTGATTTTCAGGTTTTCTTCATGGGAAAGTTTCATGGACAAGAATGTCAACTGTCAGAACACATCAACTCGCTGGCTGATTGGTCAGAGCAGATCAGTTTCGGCCAGACGGTTCATCGAATGCAGCTTTCATGGCTGGTCTCCAGATGGCAGCGCATTTGCGGGATGTGTGTAATTTAGCCAACCAGACTCGGAAACTGAACATGCCGGCAAGTGATAGTCAACCGAAATACAAACGTATACTGCTGAAGCTCAGCGGTGAAGCTCTGCAGGGCGAGGGTGAGTTTGGTATTGATCCCAGGGTCCTGGATCGAATGGCCCTGGAAATTGGTCAGTTAGTAGGGATCGGTGTACAGGTTGGTATCGTTATCGGCGGTGGAAACCTCTTCCGTGGCGCTGCGCTGAGTGCCGCAGGCCTGGACCGGGTCACCGGTGATCACATGGGCATGCTGGCAACCGTGATGAATGCCCTTGCCCTGCGTGATGCCCTGGAACGCTCCAATATCAATACCCGGGTGATGTCAGCCATTCCCATGAGTGGTGTTGTGGAGCATTATGATCATCGTCGTGCCGTGCGGTACCTCAACTCTGGCGATGTGGTGATTTTTTCTGCTGGTACCGGAAATCCATTTTTTACCACTGACTCTGCGGCCTGTCTGAGAGGCATTGAAGTGGGCGTTGATATCGTTCTCAAGGCCACCAAGGTTGACGGTGTCTATGATAAAGATCCGGTAAAGCATTCTGATGCGGTTAAATTTGATCAGCTGACCTATGATGATGTCCTGGCTCGCAAGCTGGGCGTTATGGATTTAACGGCCATTTGCCTGGTGCGCGACCAGCAGATGCCTGTCCGGGTGTTTAATATGAACAAATCCGGCGCTCTGTTAAATCTTGTGGTTGGCGGTAATGAAGGAACACTGGTAAACGGGGGTTAATGATGATCAATGAGATTAAAGATGATGCCAAAGAGCGTATGGGCAAAACCATTGAATCGTTGACGGTTGCCTTCAACAAGATTCGTACCGGTCGTGCCCATCCAAGTCTTCTGGATGGCATTAAGGTGTCTTACTACGGTTCAGAAACACCACTGAGTCAGATGGCTAACATTTCTGTTGAAGACGGTCGTACGCTGGCAGTACGTGTCTGGGAAAGACAGATTGTGCCTGATGTTGAAAAGGCGATTCTGAAGTCTGACCTGGGGCTGAACCCTTCGACTGCCGGTGAAGTTATTCGTATTCCTCTGCCACCGCTGACCGAAGAGACCCGCAAGGGCTATATTCGTCAGGCGCGTCAGGATGCGGAAAATGCCCGCATTGCTATCCGCAATATTCGCCGTGATGCACTGGCTGATATTAAAGAGCTGGAAAAGGAAAAAGAGATCAGCGAAGACGACGAGCGTCGTGGTCAGGATGACGTGCAGAAGCTGACTGATCAGTTTATTGCTGAAGTTGATAAAAATCTTTCTGTTAAGGAAGAAGATTTAATGGCGATCTAATGGCTGGCTGTACTGAATTGCAGTTATTGTCTTGTCTGGTATGTCAGACAGAATCCAGGTGGTAATGACTGCAATATTTCAGGCGTCAGCTGTCTTATGATGCTTTGTGGGAGCTTGCTTTTTACGGCGGGCTCCTGCAAGGTTCTACTGTTACATTTTTTTTACCTGCCAATTTTCAGATCGTCTTAATCCATGGCCAATACATCGTTACAGGGAAAAAGCGGCATTCAGGGAGTTCCGCCAGAGAGGCTGCCGCGCCATGTGGCTATCATTCTTGATGGGAACAACCGCTGGGCCAAAAGGAAACACCTGCCCGGACTCGCCGGACATCGCGCGGGTGTTAACCGGGTTCGTGAGGTGGTTGAAGCCTGCGATGAACAGGGTGTTGAAGTGCTCACGCTGTTTGCGTTTAGCAGCGAGAACTGGAGTCGGCCGGTCATTGAAGTGAATGGCCTGATGCGCCTGTTCCTGGGGGTTCTCAAGCGAGAGGCTCGACGGATGCAGAAAAAACGCATCCGGTTGAAGGTCATTGGCGACATTACCCGATTCAGTCCTGAAATTCAGAAGTATATTCAAGAAGTAGAAACGCTCACTGCCAATGATTATTCAGTGACCCTGGTCATTGCTGCCAACTATGGCGGCAGGTGGGATATCGCTTCTGCTGCGAGGCTACTGGCTGAAAAAGTGGCGCGTGGTGAGCTTGATGCTAAAAATATTGATGAGTTTGCCATTGAACAGCATCTCAGTACGTCGGGTTTGCCTGCCCCTGATCTATTGATTCGTACCAGTGGTGAACAGCGAATCAGTAACTTTCTATTGTGGCAATGTGCTTACAGTGAGTTTTATTTTACCGACACCCTGTGGCCGGATTTTGGCCGTAATGAATTACAGCAGGCCCTGCTGAGCTACGCCCGTCGCCAGCGACGGTTTGGCAAAACCAGCGAGCAAGTGGAGGCTGAAACACTGTGCTGAAAGAAAGAATTATAACTGCTGTCATATTGGCACCAGTGGCGCTGGCAGGCGTGTTTTTATTGCCGTTAACCGGTTTTGGCTTGTTTATTGCCGCTATTATTATGCTGGCGGCTTGGGAATGGGCAAACCTTTCCGGTTTTGAACAGCGATCTGTACGTCTGTTCTATGCGCTGGCTATTGGTGTTTTTTGTGTTCTGACACTTTTTTTACCGTCCTCTCTGATTCTTGGTCTGGCTGTTGTCTGGTGGCTGGTCGCTTTCATCCTTGTCAGGCAATATCCCCAGAGCCG
Source organism: Thalassotalea sp. G20_0 (assembly GCF_017744175.1). Taxonomy (NCBI): domain Bacteria; kingdom Pseudomonadati; phylum Pseudomonadota; class Gammaproteobacteria; order Alteromonadales; family Colwelliaceae; genus Thalassotalea; species Thalassotalea sp. G20_0. The sequence goes on from NZ_JAGHQV010000006.1 coordinate 51,814, forward strand.
GTGCTGGCTTGAGAGCAGGCCCCTTAGATTATTGATGGGGTTGCTGACTCTGGTGCCCCCATGGCTGGGACTTTATGAACTCAAGCAAATGCCAGACTCAGCCTGGTTGATCGTTACTCTCCTGGTGATGGTCTGGGCGGCAGACTGTGGCGCTTATTTTGCGGGCAAGCGTTTTGGTAAAACAAAGCTTATTGAGCGGGTCAGCCCGAAAAAGACGCTGGAAGGATTGGTCGGGGGATTGCTGTTTTCAGTGCTGATTGCAAGTATTGTGACGTTGTTTGGCAGTGTCAGCTTTTTTCAGGGGGTATCATTGTTGATTCTCACCATACTGACCGTTCTGGTTTCCGTTCTGGGCGATCTGTGGGAAAGTGTTTTGAAGCGTTACCGGGGGGTTAAGGACAGCGGAAGCCTGCTGCCAGGTCATGGTGGTGTGCTTGATCGAATTGATAGCCTGACTGCAGCCGTTCCGATATTTACTCTTTATGTCATGATAGTCAGGGGTATATAGGTCATGACTGCATTATGCTCTCAATCCGACAGACAGCGGGTTTGTGTGTTGGGATCCACGGGATCCATTGGCAAAAGTACTTTGGATGTTATTGCGCGGAACCCGGACCAATACAGCGTGCATTCTTTAGTAGCGGGCAGAAATGCGGATGTTATGCTGGAGCAGGCACGTCGGTTTCGTCCGCAGTATATTGTTATGGCGGATGAACAGGCAGCCAATAAGCTCAGGGCAGGTCTTCAGTCTGAAGGTCTGCGCATTTCCGTTGAGTCCGGCCTGGACGCCATGAACCAGGTGACGGCGGATGGTGATGTTGATGTGGTTATGGCGGCCATTGTCGGTGCTGCAGGGTTATCGCCAACCATGGCGGCGGTTCGTGCCGGAAAAAAAATACTCCTGGCCAACAAGGAAACGCTGGTGATGACCGGTGCCTTATTCATGGATGCGGTTAAGGCATCTGGTTCTGTACTCCTTCCTATCGATAGTGAACATAACGCCATTTTTCAGTGCCTGCCTGCTGATCACCACAGGGGGCTTGAGCGGGTAGGGGTCAGGCGAATATTGCTGACCGCTTCCGGCGGTCCATTCCGACAGTCTCCGGTAGAAAGTTTTGTCGCTGTGACGCCTGAACAGGCCTGTGCCCATCCAAACTGGAGTATGGGACGTAAAATTTCGGTGGACTCTGCCACGATGATGAATAAAGGGCTTGAGTTTATTGAAGCGTGCTGGCTGTTTGATGCCCGTCCCGAGCAGATAGAGGTGGTGGTTCATCCGCAAAGCATTATCCACTCAATGGTGGATTATGAGGATGGCTCGGTACTTGCCCAGATGGGTAATCCGGACATGAGAACGCCCATTGCCCATGCCCTGGCATGGCCGGGAAGAATACCATCCGGCGTTGCTCCCCTGTCTCTGACCGAGATCGCCAGACTGGACTTCTATGCGCCGGACATGATGCGTTACCGTTGTTTGAAGCTGGCCCAGGACGTGGCGCGCAGCGGTGGTACAGCGGCTGCTATGCTCAATGCGGCCAATGAAATTGCCGTTGATGCATTTCTGGAACGTAAACTGCGTTTTGATCGCATACCTGAAGTTATTAATGCCACATTGCAGACCTTACCGGTCATGAATGCCGGCGACATAGATCAAGTGCTGGAAGCTGACAGGGAAGCCCGCTATCTGGCCCGGAAACAGGTTTCACAAATGCAGGGTGTTGCATGATTTTTGAATCGCTCTTGTCGGAGATCGCTGGCTCAGCACAGACCATTTTTGCTTTTGTAGTGACCCTTGGAATACTGGTAAGTATTCACGAGTATGGTCACTTCTGGGTGGCCCGCCGTTGCGGTGTCAAAGTGCTTCGTTTCTCCGTAGGCTTTGGCAAGTCATTATGGCGCTGGACTGATCGTCACGGTACTGAATTCAGTATTGCAGCAGTACCGCTGGGCGGCTATGTCAAGATGCTGGATGAGAGGGAAGGGCCAGTGCCCGATGATGAGCAGCACCTTTCCTTCAATAATAAGCCCGTCCTTGCCCGGATTGCCATTGTTGCTGCCGGGCCTGTTGCCAACTTTCTGCTGGCCATTTTTGCCCTCTGGCTCATGTACATGGTGGGTGTTCGTACCCTGATGCCTCAGGTTGGCGAAGTGATTCCCGATTCTCCATCTGCCGTTGCAGGCATTCAGCCCGGAGATGAAATTGTTGCCGTTAATGGTGTGGAAACACCGGGCTGGCAGGCCGTGAACATGGAGCTGTTGTCCTACATTGGTGAGAGCAGAAATCTTGATGTCTCTATCCGGGCAGGTGAGCCCGGAGAGACCTCAGAGGGGGCTGTCCGGGATAAAAATATCGCGATAGTCGACTGGCTGGTTAATGAGGAGCAGCCAAACCCCGTGCGTTCCCTGGGTATTGTGCCTTACTCTCCTGTTATCCCTGCGGTCATTGGTCAGATAGCGGATGATGGGGCGGCAGCAAGAGATGGCCTGGAGCCGGGTGATAAAATCCTGCAGGTTAATGGGGAAACCGTCATTGACTGGATACACTTTGTTGAACTGATCCGTGACAATGCTGGTCAAACACTGCAGTTGCTGGTTGAGCGGGATGGCGTTAGTCAGGATATGCCGTTGACCCCGGGCAGTCGATCCACTGACGGGGTGACAACCGGTTTTATCGGTGCAGGTGTCCAACAGGTTTCCTGGCCAGAAACCATGATTCGCCATTTACAGTTTGGGCCTATTGATTCGCTGGTAAAAGGTGCCCGGGCGACCTGGTCACTGACCAGTATGACCCTGGAATCCCTCTGGAAGATGGTTGTCGGGCTTGTTTCGGTGAAAAACTTGAGCGGTCCGATAACCATTGCTAAAGTGGCTGGCGCGTCGCTTGAGTCTGGGCTGGAAAATTTTCTCTATTTTCTGGCCATGTTGAGCGTCAGCCTGGGGGTGTTGAACCTGCTCCCCATACCCGTGCTGGATGGCGGTCATCTGCTTTTCTACCTCGTTGAAATGGTCAGGGGCAAGCCGCTTTCCGAGAAAACCCAGACACTGGGTTTGAAAATCGGGGTAACGTTTGTTGTCGGAGTGATGATGCTGGCCATGTATAACGACCTGAGTCGACTCTTCCAATGATACGTTGGTCAGACTGACGCACTGCCTGATGAAGTGGTAACAGCATTGGTTTGACCAGCAAACATCCAGGTGAAAGAAAAGCATTTTGCGCCCTGCGCGTCATGAATAGCGATGTGGAAATTGAAAAGCATGTTTTTCACGTTAATGCGAAATGAACACGGATAAGAACGGATTCCATGAAGCGATCACTGTTGTCTCTGCTGATTGGCTCTTTAGCCATCGCGCCTGCTGCCCAGGCCTTCGTCGTCTCAGATATCCGGATTGATGGCCTTCAACGGGTTTCAGCCGGGACAGTTTTTAATGCCCTGCCGGTTGAGGTTGGCGATGATATTGAATCACCGGATATTGCCGGGGCCGCCCGGGCGCTCTATCAAACCGGGTATTTCAATGATATTCGTATGGCCCGTGAAGGTGATGTTCTGGTGGTTGCCGTGGTTGAACGACCCTCCATCAGCGCAATTGAGATCAAGGGTAACAAGGCGATCAAGACGGAAGATCTGATTACTGGTCTGGAGCGGTCCGGTCTGGCGGAAGGGGAGATTTTCCAGCAGGCCACCCTGGAAGCGATCCGTCTTGAGCTTGAGCGTCAATACGTTGCCCAGGGGCGATACGGTGCCAGAATCACTGCCGATGTTGAAGCGCAGCCCCGTAACCGGGTGAAGCTGCGCATCAATGTCAAGGAAGGCAAGGTGGCCACCATACAGCATGTCAATGTTGTGGGTAATACGGCCTTCCCCAGGGATGAACTGATTGACCTGTTTGAGCTGCAGAAAACCGAGTGGTATCAATTTTTCAGTTCTGCGGATAAATACTCCCGGGAGAAACTGTCCGGTGACCTGGAGCGTTTGCGGTCATGGTACCTGGACCGGGGGTATATCAACTTCAATATTACCTCCACCCAGGTGTCTATCAGCCCTGACAAGCAGAGTGTGTACATTACGGTCAACGTTGCTGAGGGTGATAAATACACAGTCAGTGACGTTAAGCTGGCCGGTGATCTGGTGATTCCCGAAGATGAGGCAAGAAAGCTGCTGCTGGCCCAGCCAGAGCAGGTGTTCTCCCGCAGACTGATTACTACCACGGAAGAGATTCTGAGCCGTCGCCTTGGCAACGAAGGGTATACCTTTGCCAATGTGACCGGAATTCCCAAACCGGACCATGACAACAAAACCGTTGAGTTGACCTTCTTTGTTGATCCGGGCCGCAGAGCGTATGTCCGACGGATTAATTTCTCCGGGAATACCAAGACCGATGATGAGGTACTGCGTCGGGAAATGCGCCAGATGGAGGGTGCTTCTGCCAATACCCAGAAGATTGAGCAGTCCAAGGTGCGGCTCGAGCGTCTGGGGTATTTCAAGGAGGTCAATGTTGAAACGCCGCCGGTGCCGGGAACCAGCGATCAGATTGATGTTAATTACACCGTAGAAGAGCAGCCTTCCGGCAGTGTTACGGCCAGTATCGGTTTCTCCCAGTCTGATGGTCTGTTGCTTGGTGGCTCGGTCAGCCAGAATAACTTTCTGGGAACCGGCAACAAGGTCACTGTTGGTTTGAACAAGAGTGATGTCAGCCAGCTCTACAATTTCAGTTTTATGGATCCCTATTACACCATTGACGGTGTATCCCGTGGTTATGATATTTACTATCGAACCTACGATTACAGTGATTCGGATATCTCCAGTTATGCGGCTGATACTTTTGGCGGTAACGTTCGTTTCGGGTATCCATTGTCTGAAACAGAGTCCATTAATTTCAGTCTCGGGGTTGATGGTACGGAAATTACCACCGGTTCTGGCACTCCCCAGGTTATCCTGGATTATCTGGATGAAGAAGGACGCAAGTTTACCAATATCAAGGCGTCATTGGGCTGGTCGCAGTCAGAGTTGAACCGTGGGCTACTGCCAACGGCGGGTTATTCCCAGAGTTTGTCGCTGTCTGCCGCGATGCCGGGCTCAACCACTACGTTTTATAAGCTGGTGTATCGAGGTCAGTACTTCCAGCCCATTACCCGCAGTCTGACGGCGCGTTTTGCCACCCGCCTGGGTTATGGCGGTGCCTATGGCAGCACTTCAGAAATGCCGTTCTTTGAGAACTTTTATGCCGGTGGTTTTGGTTCTGTAAGGGGTTACAATGATAACTCCCTTGGGCCCAAGGCTGCGCAACGGGATAACGGTGATGACTTCAACAGCATGGGTGGAGATGTTCTGCTTGAGGGTACGGTTGAAGTGCTATTCCCGTTGCCCTTTGTCAAGGATCAGCGTTCATTAAGGACCAGCGTGTTCTTTGACTATGGTAATGTGTTTGATACGAGCTGCAGCTCACAGGTGGTTGATTGTTACAAGCCGGACCTGGGCGAGCTGCGTTACAGTGCTGGTATGGGCCTGACCTGGATTACCCCCCTTGGCCCGCTGACTTTCAGTTTGGCTAAGGCTCTGAATGCCAAAGGCAGGGATGAAACCCAGACCTTCCAGTTCTCTCTGGGTACTCCATTCTAAGCAAAGCCCTCTTGAAAGAGGGTATTTTACGTAATTAAAAGGTGCTATCAGGCACCTTTTCTTTATAATGCCTCCTTTTACCGTTTTCAGGAGATTTATTTTGAAATCCATCAGACTGGCATTCCTGGCCCTGATTATGCTGGCCCCTTTGGCCAATGCAGCCACTACTGGCACTAAAGTGGGTGTGCTTGATACGGTGATGGTGTTAAGTGAATCCGATGCAGGCAAACAATACGCCAAAAAGTCTGAAGCCAAGTTCAAGCCTCAGTTAGTGGCTCTGCAGAAGCTGGAGAGTGAAGTTCGTAATATGCAGGAAAAACTGCAAAAAGATGGCCCGACTTTGAGCGCCGAGCAATTGAAAGTTCGCCAGCTGGAGTTGCAGCGCAAGTATGAAGATTTGCAACTGAAAGGACGCCAGTATCAGACTGACAAAGCAGAAGCAGATAATGCTGAGCGTGAAAAGCTGCGGCCAAAACTGCAGACTGCCATCGATACCGTTATTAGTGAATTAAAGCTGGATCTGGTCATTGATCGTCAGATGGCCATCTATGGCAGCCCTGGTATTGATATCACTCGCAAGGTCATCGAAAGCCTCAACCAGATGAAGTAATGAATCATGACTGATGTTTATACTTTGTCCCAACTGGCAGAACAGTGTGGTGCCCGACTGCAGGGAAATGGGGATAAGCAGGTCTCAGGTCTGAATACCCTTCAGGATGCCCGGGGGCATGAGTTAAGCTTTCTGGCCAATCCGGCCTATGCCCGATATCTGGAAACCACTCAGGCCGGTGCGGTTATTCTCTGCCCGGATTCCGCCAATGGGTTTGCCGGAAATGCCCTGGTTCTTGATAACCCATACCTGGGTTATGCCCGGCTCTCCTCCCTGTTCGATACTGACCGTGGTGGCAATGCAGGTATCCACCCAAGTGCCGTGGTTGATGAGACAGTGATTGTTGATGCGACCGCTGCCATCGGTGCCAACGTTGTTATTGAGGCAGGCGTTCAGATTGCCGCCGGTGTTCGCATTGATGCCGGTACCGTGGTGGGGCACGACTCCGTGCTTGGTGCCGATGTCCACCTGCATCGCAATGTTACGGTCTGCCATGGTGTCACCATCGGTGATCGAACCATCATCCACTCCGGAGCGGTGATCGGTGGTGATGGTTTCGGTAATGCACACGCAGATGGCCGCTGGTACAAAATCGCCCAGATCGGTGGTGTGGTGATCGGCAGTGATGTCGAAATTGGCAACAACACCTGTATTGACCGTGGTGCCCTGGGTAATACGGAAATACACAGTGGTGTCCGTCTCGATAACCTGATTCAGATTGCTCATAATGTGGTAATCGGCGAGAACACAGCTATTGCCGCGGGTGTCGGTATTTCCGGAAGTACAAAGATTGGTAAAAACTGTACTATTGCCGGAGCCGCCGGTTTTGCCGGTCATCTGACCATTGCTGATGGGACGTTTATCAGTGGCATGGCCATGATTACGCGCTCAATTACCAGGGCTGGTTCCTACTCTTCCGGTACTGGTTTTATGGAGAGTCGTGAGTGGCGGAAAAACGTGGTTCGTTTCCGGCAACTGGATGATCTGGCCAGGCGGGTTAAACAGCTGGAGAAACAGTGAGACTGATATAAGTCCACTGAAACCTGGCTGCTACCAGGGTAAGAATTTTTACGGTAAAGGAAAGGCTGGTTGTCCAGCCTTTTTCTGTTTTAGAGTTTAAGGTGAATGAGACGAATTGAGGTCATTAAGGAGATCCTGCCCCATCGGTATCCTTTTCTGCTGGTGGACCGGGTTCTTCATGTGGATACAGAAAATGGCACCATCGAATGTCTTAAAAATGTGTCCAGTAATGAGCCGCATTTTAATGGTCATTTCCCACAGCATCCGGTGATGCCGGGGGTGTTGATTATTGAAGCGATGGCTCAGTCGGCAGGTATTCTCGGTTACCACATTCGCAAGACGGATGGCGACACGATCTATTTTTTTGCCGGAGCGGATAAGGTCCGTTTTCGCAAACCGGTGGTTCCCGGTGATCAGCTGATTCTCCGGGCAACACTGTTGGCACGGAAACGGGATATCTGGAAATTTGCCTGTGAGGCGGTGGTTGATGGTAATATTGTCTGCAATGCAGAAGTTACGTGTGCAAGAAAGGAAATAAAATCTTGAGCGACACACTCTCCGTTACTGATTCTGAAGCTGCCGGGGCGGTTGAAACCATTAGCCCGTTGCAAGCCGATATTCATCCAACCGCCAAAGTGCATCCGTCGGCCATTGTCGAACCGGGTGCCCGTATTGGTGTAGATGTTGAAGTTGGGCCATGGACTTATATTGGGTCGGGTGTTGAAGTGGGTATGGGTAGCCGTATTCACTCTCATGTGGTGATCAAGGGCCCGACGGTGATCGGGAAAAATAACCGTATTTTTCAGTTTTCCAGTGTTGGTGAAGAGTGTCAGGATAAAAAATACGCTGGTGAACCCACTCGGCTGGTGATTGGCGATAACAATATTATCCGTGAAGGTTGTACCATCCATCGTGGCACCATTCAGGATCAATGGCTGACTGCTATTGGCAGTAACAATTTGCTGATGGCCTATGTGCATGTGGCCCATGACTGTGTTATAGGCGACAACTGTATTATTGCCAATAATGTGGCACTTGCCGGTCATGTGATGGTTGGTGATAGCGCCATCCTGGGCGGTTACACGACGGTGCATCAGTTCTGCAAGATTGGTGCTTTCAGTATGAGCGCTGCCCATACGGCACTGTTCAAGGATGTGCCGGCATTTATCATGTCCAGTGGTAACCCGGCTGAAGCCCATGGTATGAACTTTGAAGGCATGCGTCGCCGGGGATACACGCCTGAACTGATCAGCAAACTGAGACAGTGCTACAAGATCATTTACCGTCAGGGGCTGAGAACGGCTGAAGCGATTGATCGTCTCGAGAGTATGGAGCCGTTACCGGAAATTCAACTGCTGATTGACTCTCTGAAATCATCAAGCCGTGGTATTACCCGGTGATGCAGTCGGCTGTTTCTTCCCCGGGGTTATCATTACGTGTGGCATTGGTTGCAGGAGAAGCCTCAGGGGATATTCTCGGGGCCGGGCTGATCCGGGAAATCAAACGACATTGTCCAGATGCTTACTGCTATGGTATTGGCGGTCCCCTGATGCAGTCAGAGGGTTTTGACAGCTTGTTCCCCATGGAGCGGTTATCGGTGATGGGGCTGGTTGAGGTCCTGGGTCGTTTGCGAGAACTGCTGGGTATTCGCAAACAGTTGCGGGAGCGGCTGATTGCCGACCAGCCCGATGTATTTATTGGTATTGATGCCCCTGATTTTAATCTGGCCCTTGAACGCAGGCTGAAAGCTGCCGGTATTCCAACCGTGCATTATGTCAGCCCCCAGGTGTGGGCCTGGCGTGAAGGCCGTCTGAAAAAAATCCGGCACTCCGTAGACCATATGCTGGCACTGCTCCCGTTTGAAGCGGACTATTACAGGGATCATGGTGTACCTGTGACCTTCGTTGGCCACCCCCTGGCTGACCAGATTTCCATGCATCCGGATCAAGACGCAGCCAGACATACCCTGGGTGTCAGTCCTGGCGGTGGGCCGGTAATTGGGCTCTTGCCAGGCAGCCGCAAACCAGAGATAGCCAAACTTGGTCAACTATTTCTCGAGACCGCCCGCCTGCTCAGAAAAGATTTCCCGGATGCCCGCTTTTTAATTCCCTGTGCCAATGAGCGACGAAAAAAGCAACTTCTACCCATTGTCAGTGAGTTTCCAGACCTGGACGTAACGGTCTATGATGGTCAGGCGCAATCGGTTATGGCCGCCTCGGATGCGATTCTGATCGCCTCGGGAACCGCTGTTCTTGAAGCTGCACTGCATAAAAAGCCGCTGGTTGTCAGTTATAAAATGGCACCGCTCAGTTTTGCCATAGTCAGCCGTATGGTTAAGGTCAAATATGTCTCACTGCCCAATCTTCTGGCGGACAAAGCGCTGGTGCCTGAAGTGTTACAGGACGATGCTACTCCTGAAAATCTCCGGGTTTTGATCAGGAAGGCCATTGAGGATCAGGCGTACAGAGAGGCTCTGGAACAGTCTTTTAAGGAGATTCACCATCAACTGAAGCAGGATGCCAGCAGGCTGGCCTATGAAGCGGTGATATCAGTTGTTCAGCGGACCAGGCAGCGGGTAGAGAGTCAATGAAGCAAAATCAATTTGACTGGTGTGACATCAGTGACACAGGAATCATTGTTGCCGGTGTTGACGAAGTGGGCAGAGGTCCGCTGTGTGGCCCGGTGATTGCTGCTGCTGTTATCCTGGATCCTGCCCGCCCGATTGAAGGTTTGAATGATTCCAAAAAACTGTCGGAGAAAAAGCGGGAGGCACTTTTTGACGTTATTTGTCATAACGCCCTGGCCTGGTCACTGGGCAGGGCTGAAGTAGCAGAAATTGATCAGCTGAATATTCTCCATGCCACCCTGCTGGCAATGCAGCGTGCCGTTGAGGGATTATCGGTCAGGCCTGAACTGGCTTATATCGATGGTAACCGCTGTCCAACGCTTTCCTGTCGTGCTGAAGCCATTGTAAAAGGCGATAGTCGTGTTCCTGAGATTGCTGCCGCTTCCATTATTGCCAAGGTGACCCGCGACCGGGAAATGTTGATTATGGACAGGGAGTGGCCGGGTTATGGCATCGCAGGGCATAAAGGTTATCCTACTAAAGTCCACCTTGAAGCATTAAAAAAGTTGGGGCCTGCTCCCGTCCATCGTCGTTCCTTCAAGCCAGTTCGGGAGCTCCTGGCTGACGTGGTCAGTTGAAATAAAAAGCAACGGACGCAACAAGCCCTGCCAGGCTTGGCCTGTGCAGGTCTTTGGGTCGCAATAATACAGTCATTTCAATGTGGGCGTTGTCAGGTCAGATTTACAGTGTCTGTGAGGAGCTGGTACTTTTACGAGAGACATTGCGTAGCGCAGGAGGGCAGTTAACCGGCATGCCTGCTGTGACCAAATGGTGATAATTCTGAAGGAACTTTTGCTTAATAACTCACTCAAATAACAAGCTCACTAACACTGAGTATTTCAAGCCTTTCTGAAAACAAGAAAGAATCTGGAACTTTGTTGTGTCAGCAACAGAAAATTTGAGTTTATAAGAATGAATTTCAATATGAATGGTATGAATCCATATAAGCCTTTTCCGCCCGTGACCACGCAGCCACAACCAGAGGAATATCGAATATCAGATTATACCCTTAATTGTAACGCCACTGTTAAAAGAGATGCTGTCACGACTGTTGGCCTTATCGCTGGGAGTACCGGTTTAGCCTCTCTTATTGGTGGTGCTCTTTCCAGCTGGAAAACAGCTGCAGTTATCGCTACCGGCCTACCTGTTTGTGCTGCTGCTACTTGTGGTGCTGCTGTCGCCTGTATCTGCATAGATGACTGCCCGTGCTTTAAGCCGCTTCCGGACCGACAGGTCGAGCACGCCAAACCGGGTTACCTGACCGTTGAGGAGCAGCACATAGCTCCTGTTGCAGAAAAGCGTTAATATCCGTATACCCCGCTCATCCTGAAGCGGAGTCGAAGGGTGTGGGTACCGCACTTCGACCCCCTTCAGTACGAATGGTATGTTTATCAACTCAACCCACGACTGCAAGGATGCAGAAGCTAGGAGGCTGTCCGAGAATAGCGCCCGTCTAGGCGACCCCGTAGCGAGGACGGCAGAAAATTGAGGATAAAAATTCGGTTTTGTGAGGTGAATAGCGGGGCTATTTGCCGAACAAAAGCGGATTTTTAGACCAATTTGCTGTCGCCGCAGTAGGGCAGTCTATTCTCGGTCAGCCTCCTAGCGGTTATATGCCGCTCAGTTTTGCTGCGCTGAGGAGGGATATTGAGCTGGTTCAGCTGCTGATCAACAATGAGGCTAAGGTTAACCTGGCGACTGTTATAGGCAATACACCGCTCTCTTTTGCCGTGAAAAAAGGACATGTTGAGGTGGTCCGGCTGCTGATCGAAAACGGTGCTGCTGTTAACCAGGCTACTGTAAAAGGGGCCACTCCGCTCTATTTTGCCGCTAAGCTGGGTAACAATAAGATTGTTGAACTCTTATTAGCCAATGGTGCAGATCCAAACAAAAAAGCGGAAATATTTCGACTGTGGCGTTTTTCGTTCACCAGGTCACCTGAGGCAGCCGCTCGGCGTTATCATGGAAGCAGAGAAACAGTGGTAATGTTAAAAGCAGCAAAAGCCATAAAAAAAAGAAAAATTGTCCCATCCAGTGAACACACACCACTGCTTGCCGGTCACTCTGCTTCTTACAGTGCCATTCGGCAGCCATCCATTGGACCGGCAAAATTGTTGTGAATTCTCGTCGGACTTGTTTATTAATTATCATTATATATTTCTTTAAATATTAATTTAGCTGTGTTCTTTCGTTGATATCATGATCGGATTGCCATTCAGGACCTCCTTCATCCATGACAGCACGATTTATCCACTTACGGGTGCATACCGAGTTTTCCCTCAGCGACGGGCTGGTGCGAATAAAACCGCTGATCAGTGCGATTTTCGGCTCTGGCATACCGGCGGTGGCGGTGACCGACCAGTCCAACCTCTGTGCGTTGGTGACGTTTTATTCGGGAGCCATGGGGGCGGGTATCAAGCCTGTTTGTGGTGCTGACCTCTGGGTGGAAAATCCGGCGGATAAGTATGCACCATCGCGCCTGATACTGCTGTGTATGGTAGAAAATGACTCATATGGCCTGTTATCCGGTATTGCCGAGGAAGATGAAACCTTTTTCCATGAGTCTCATAAAGACTCATATGCTCTCACTTGAAGGCTTTTTAAATCGAATATCGATCCAAGGGGTTTTATCAACACATAACCTGAACTAAACCGTGGTCAGCTATTTGTATTCTAAACTACCTGACAACTTTCAGTTTTAAAGCAATATTTCTTGATAGGTGTCTTTTCTGATACCGGGTGTTTTTTTCTGCAAAGAATAGTTCAGCAGTCTGTAATCCAAAAAGAACCTTATGGATAATGGAGTAGCGGGATCTATGAACATTCAAAATAGTGGAAACAATGTACGATTGGAATCAGAGCGTAACTTGTCGGCCAAAAAGGCAAAATTAAAGCAACCGTTAAAGCCAGTGGATATGTGCGTTGAAGTACAATCCAGGCTGCATTTAACGTCACCCCGGATTCCGCTGTCTGACAATGCGAGAACTGTATGCTTACAGGTTTCACCAGACCTGAGGTTTTCCCATTCCTTTGATTTTCGTTTTGTCGCTAATAATAATCAGGTTCGACAGCTTTTATCTGCTCAAACCCATGAGCAAGACGTAGTCATTCTTTCTCATCCGGATGATCTCTCGCAGGGGAACCTGCTCAGCCGCTTGAGTATTGCCGGGACCGGTCATCACTCTCTGAAACCGGGCAAGCTATTTGAAAATAACGAGCCTTTGACCCTGGTTATCGATATCCGAATGCTCACCAGTGAAGAGCTGCCAAAACTTAATGATTTGCTGGATCCGGATAATCCTTGTCTGTTTGACAAAGTCACTCAGAAAAAACGTGCTCTGGGTGAACATGTTTCGCTGCTGGTATTGGCCAGTCATGGGCAGTTGGCGATGGTGGGGAAAAGTGACGAAGCACCGGGTGCGGATTTCTGGCGACGAATTAATCGACCGGGCAATACCTGGCAGTTTGACGCAGACAATGGCAATGACCAGACAATGGATATCGGTGATGTGCCACCGGTATTGGCTGAACTCCCCCCGGACAGTGCTATGGATGATGGCAATACCGTTATTATCCACTGTCATTTGCACAGTAATTGGCGACAGCTGTTTTTTGGTGGACCCGCGGTGGATAAGCAGGGGCGTATCCGGCACCTGCCAGGCAAATTTGAGCAATTGAAAGTCGGGCAACGGGTGATTCTCAAAGGAGCCGACTGGAATAGTCTGGCATTTGAACAGACCATTCGCCAACTGCTGGCGCAAAAACGTTATGAGAGCAACGGGGCTGTCTGTACTCTGCCAGAAGATATTCAGTTTTACCGGATGCCGGTGGGAGATGACGAGCTGCTATCGCTGTTTCAAACCATGGCTAACTCGGGGGATGCAAGACTTGCCTGTAACGAGCCACAAAACCCGTTGATTATTAACCATAGCAATATTATGGAATGGTTGGGGCCAATCAGTATCGGGCAGGAGGGTTTTGCGGTTCCTAACACCAGCTTGCTGGACCAGGTTAAGGCCGGTGACGTGGTGACAGTCACCTCACCTCTCAGTGAAGCGCTCTGGTTTCTTTTGCTGGGTGCACTGCAGAATATCCACCAGACCACAGGGGTAAAACCGAAGCTTCAGGTCGCTCATTCACAGCGGCAACCGCAATCACTTGGGCTGACAGAAAAAGCCGGGCAACCGGAACTGGCCAGCTACATTGGCTGTAAAGATAATATCGGGGATCACGCTCCCGTTAACACAGTGACTTATCAGCACAGTGCCCAGGCAAATCACTGGATTAATGGTCATCAGGAAACGCCCCTGGTGATACAGATCAATAACCAGACCGGCTTCAGCCAGTTGTTTGACAATATCTTTATCACCTCGGAGCAAAAGGCGCATTTTGGCCGCTGTCAGAGTGGCTTGCAGGCAGCTTTGACCACGGGCAAGCCCGTCGTATTCCGGGGGCTGGAGAGCAATCCAAAGCTTCAGCAGCTGCTTGAGCCCCTGGTATATGGACAACCTCTGCTGGTTAACGGCACATTACAGGCTTACCCGAAAGCTTGTATTACCGTACTCTGGCCCGGGCTTGCACAAAGCCCATCCCCGGTATGGAGCGCAATGATCGCCGCCGCAGAGTCATGTCCACCGGTAGATATCTGGAATATCACCGCCGAACATCATGGTATGTCCCGGAGTGAACTCCCGGAACAGGCGCTCAGGCAACTCTGCGAAGCTTTTAAAACCGTACCTGCCACCCTTTGTCATCCATTGCCTGAAATCACAGAAGGGTTGTTGAATAACCTGATATTGGCTGCCCGGCGGGCACAGCAGGTTGACCATGCACCACAGCTGCAACCCTGCCATTGGCGCAAAGCCATCAATAGCGTATTCAGTCATGGCACCCGGCAGAATCCGTCAGTTCGTGATTTTATGAAGGTGGCTTGCAGGCAGTTATTACCGGATACAGCGCAAACTGCCTGGGTGGATCCTGAGCGGTTGAATGCTGTCATTAGCAGCGCCCAGCCGTTAGACAGGAGTTTTGTCAGGCTCAATGTGTGGCAACTGGCCAGGGCTTTTGGCCCGACTGTATTTGCCAATACTGTTTTTGAACAACCACAACTGTTCTATGAAAGTCCATTTCGAGCCTACATGTCCGACGAATGTATGGATTGCCTCTGTGCCTTGATTGTCGCACAAACGCCCCGGATGCTGCGAAGTTCGGTGGCTTTTCAGCTGCAGGTTGATCCACTGCTGGCAGAGCAGTATCAACAGTTAACAATCAGGCCACAAAATCAGATCAGGCGGTTGGAAGATGCGCTGGCTTCTGGCTGGCAGTTACGTCCATATTCAGTACAGACCCGATCGGATGCCATTCATACTCTGGCGACGGATTGTTATCGTATTAGCCAGGAGAGAGTAGCCAGAAAAAATGAACCGGAGCGCATTGCGCGGCTGGAGCACCTGCTGGCGCAATCACTTGAATGGCAAGGTTGCGCTCAGGCTCCGCTTCAGGCGCTGGCCCATGATCTTTATTACGGCTCGGTTAACCAGAAGGATCGGGAACTTCGTCGTTTATCCAGGCTCTATGACCGGCTTGAGGATTCTCCCGTCATTTTCCTGCAGGGAGAAACCGGAACTGGTAAAAGTTATTTTGCCGCCAAAACTGCCGAGGCGTCCGGATTTGCTTCGCTGATTTCTCTTGGCCCCTGCGACAGCGAACAGACCCTGATGAAACGCTGGCAATGGCGGGAACATACCGGCACCGGTGGTGATCGTTATATGGCATTACAAGAGAGGGCATTACTGGAATGGGCCAATACTCAACCTGCCGCTGACGGTCATTATGTCACAGTGGTTCTGGATGAGGCCAATCTGGCCAATACCGGATTGCAGGCTTCACTGAATGGTTTATGGGAGCCGACACCGTGCATCTATGTTAACGGTCACCCGGTTAAGGTGACTGCTCAGCACAGAGTGATTTTGACCGGGAACCCGGTCCATTACGCCGGACGCCAATTGGACCCCGTGCTGAAGGAGAAACTGCCCGGGGCATACTACCTTCCCTTAAATCGGGCTTATCTCAGGGACCGGGTGGTTGAACCTGCTTTGCTAAGGCAGTTACAACGGTATTTGCCAGAACCGCAAACAGACGACATTGTACGAAGCGCCAGTGACCGTGTGATGGTGCTTTGGCAATATTATCCGGAATTGCTGCCGGAACATGAGTTTACTCCCAGGGATTTGACCGATATCTGCAGCTGGGTGGGTTGGTATCTGGATCGTGCATTATCCAATGGGCACAGACAGGGCAGCGTTACCCGTGAACGGGTGGATGGGTTGATCTTGCAGAGTTTTCAGGATGTACTGGGCTCAGAAATTTCCGGGGTGAGTCAGGATGCCAGGACAGCACTGGAACTCTGGTTTTCTGCCCGTGACCGGGTAGACAACACGTTGAGAGACCTGGTACATACTCAGGTCCTGGAGGGTATACGAAACGCTTTTATCCGGGCGACGTTACAAACCCGGCCGGAGTTTGATACCTCCGGATCAGCGGTCAGTGAATTGGTGCAACGGCTTGGTCAGGATTTAAGCCGATGTCAGCAAGCGCATCATCACGTCAGCAAACATCATGGTCGTCAGGCTACCCTGATTGAAGGCCCTGCCGGGCGGGGTAAGGATGTCACCCTGAACCTGTTGATTGAAAGCTTCAAACAGCAGGTTGCACAGCGGGGAGAATCCATGCCGGAGGTATTTTATTGCAATGCCGGGGATTGTCCCTGGGACAGAGTGTGCGAAGCCATCCAGCGGGCGAAAGTCAACGGTGGCATCGTAGTCATTTCTGAATTGAATCTGATTGATAGCCAGCACCTGGAAGGGGAACTCAATGATATTCTGGCCGGTGACGCTCATCCGGGGTTCCACCTGTTTGCCACCACCAATCCTCCCCGGTACAGTGGACGAAAACCGTTATCACCGGCGTTGAAAGGACGTTTCCGCCATTTGCCTATCCGACAATATAATCCGGCGGAACTGCAGGCCATTGTTGAAAAAGTGTTGCCACAAACGCCAAAGGGCAAGTCCGCCGCTGAATTGTTGACACAGTGGCACTGTCAACTGAGGGCCTGTTTGCAACAGCAAGGCCTGCCCTTGCAGCCCACCGGCCTGGATTTACAAAATCTGGCCAGGGCCGTCATTAAAGAAGGAGACTTTACCGAAAATACGCTCCGTCAACACATCAATCATCACTATCACCTTTATTTTATAGCGGTCAGAGCAACCCTGGAGAAATTGCCGGAATTATCGGCTGTGCCCATTGGCCAGTGGGGGATTGATCCTATACTTTGCAATTGGTTTCACCACACGAAGCTTGGCTCTGATCGCCCCTGGTTGATACGTCGCAGCAATCTCAACCATATTGATGAACAGCACCATGAAATACAAATCAAGGCTGACCTGGGTGATGCAGAGGCCCGAACGGAAATCATCAAGCGTGTGGCTCAGGCCCAATGGCTGGCTTCGGATCTCTCCCCGAAACCGAAAGATGCGGATGATACTCTGACCCAGACTCTTTATCGATACTGGCAGCACTGTTGGTTTGATCACAGGTTTAATCACACTGGGGTGGAGGCAAATACAGTCTTTACCCTGACGGATGCCCAAAAGCAAACCCTGAAAATATCCACTAACCAGCCATACTTCCGGGAAGCTGACAAACAGATAAGTGCATGGGATGCCAACAAGGTTTTTTTGTGGCCTGCTTTTTGGCAGAAAATCTCACGGATAGTCTCAAACCCCGTCAGACACTATTCCTGCAGTGGCAATAGGCAGGGTACTCGAAAAAGGTCAGATTTTCACAGTTCCGGCGCAGAAGCGATAGACCAGAAACGGGCAAAAAAAGAGGAAGTTATTGATGGACAATATCCTGGTGCTGTTTCAGTAACTGGTGCTGTTTCAGTAACTGGTGCTGTTTCAGTAAATAGTGGCGATACACACAACTCTCCGGGAAAGCCACTCTCTGACCATTCAGCTGCTCAATCTGCACCACGGGAAAATGGCGAAACAGAGGCTTCCACTATTTCCGCAAACTATACCCTGCCTCTTGATAAACAGGCAGAGTTACCCGCCAAAACGATTCTGCATTTGGATGTTGATACCGCTTATGAACACAGAGAGTTACCTCAGTTGGTGGAGAGAAAGATTTTTTCCTCTCGTGAAAGCCCCAGGATGTATCGCCTGGAGGTCTTTGATGTGGCTTTGAATAATAAGGGTAATGTTGAACTACGAAGTTTCAGCCCCGGGGCGTTCGGTTTTGAGGTGGTGCTTCCCTCCGCTCTGCCTGATGGAGAAGTAACCCTGGGCAGTGGGCAGAGCCTGGGTGTTCATTGCCTGTGGGTAGACAAGGATAAGTATTTTTACCTGCCAGGTCTGAACCTGGATGAAACTATCCAGGCTTTGCGAATAAAACCGTCTCTGGATTACCGGTTGATAAAAGACAGGTATACAGGCCTTCACATGGTGCGTTTTCCAAATGTCGGGGATGATCAGGAAATAACAGTTAACTACGTTGTAGAAAAAAGAGTGACAAAAAGTTCGTGTAAAAAACTATCGGTCGAAACGTTGGATTTATTGCAGCAATCTGGCGATGCGAGGTTAGACTGCACTGTTTCTGATCCCATGAAGTTACAATTAACTGAATTCTTTAACGGCTTTGCAGCAGCTGATATGCCAGAGAATCAAAAGAAACAGATTCATTGTATTCAGTCGGCAAAGACCCTGAAAGATCGTATTGCTGCAATAGCAGAGTATTGCGAAAATTTTAAAGGCTCAGAGAAATATGAAGGTGGTGAAGGTTTTTTTCGCTTTCTGCTGTGGCGTCAACAGGGCAGTTGTCAACACAGAACGCCCATATTTGTGGCGCTCTGCCGCTATTTTGGAATTCCTGCTCGCGCAGTAAGAGCTAAATACCACCTGTATCCGGAGTATTCACTGGATGGCGGCATGAGCTGGAAGCCAGAGGATCTCGGAGGCGCTCCTGTAAAACATGTAAAACGAATCGAACCTGACTTTCAGCCTTTCAGGCAGGGAGGTGGTTCCAGCACCGAGTCAAAGAAGATTAAGGCGTTTCTGGAAAGTATTGATCCAGAGCAACAGCAGCGCCTTGCCAAAGCTTATAATTGGAGTATCGAAGATCTGCACAAAGCCCTTGAGGCAGGCTGTGCATTACCAAGTAAAGTGCCAAGTACCAGCGAGGTGGTAAGAAGGCTTTGGGAAAAAAAAGACTTAACCGGTTTTTCTCTGGGCGTCTCAATCCTGGAAAAGAAAGAGACACTGAACGTTGATGAATCTGGGTTGATTGGCAGGGTGTTTTGTAGGAATTCCTGTACCTACTATAAACCGATGTCTGAGGCGGTGAGTCAAATATTGTCCAGCAGTAGTGAAGATCAGGTGAGCGGGCTGCTCAAGGCGCTCTACTCAAAAGCGATTGTTCACAACCGTTATAATGATCATGATCATTGGTTGGGTTCAATTGTGGATATACTGACAGAGAGTAATTCAGCCCACCCCCCAGTCATTCAGTTTGCCGTTGAAGCATTCAAGGCGGGTTGGCTAAGACCCCCGCAAATATACTATACCGATATTATTCCAGCTCGTAAGTATCATGACCTGATGGTACGTCTGGAAACTGTAAAGGAATTGAAGGCTCAGGCCGTCAATTACCTGGGACAGTGGTATAAAGCATTGCTGACTCCGGGAATGAATAGCCAGAAGTGGCTGAGTTATTACGATTGGGAACTGAAAGGAGACAATCATTTTTTTGTAACCCAAAGCTTTAATGGGGTTTCGCCATTTCTGGTAGAAAAAATCGACTGTTCGTCTTTACAGTTGTCCTGGACGGACAATCCTGAGGGCATTCCGGACATTGAGCGAATGTTGGTGCGAAAGCCCGCTTTTCCAAAGTTTAACGCCAGTAAGACTGGCATTCGCCCGGTTATTATACTGGGTAAGCCTGATTGGGCCTACACAGTTATCGCGGATGAAGTTGAAGCCCATTATCCATCAGAACCATGGCAGGTTATGGAAACAAACTTCAGGTATAATCTGACATATACTCAATATTTCGCTGAAGTTCGTAAAGTACCCAGAAGAGATACCAATAAAACTCACAGGTCTGCCCGTCTTCCAGCGAAGCGAGAAGGCAGTCGAAATCAAAAAGAGTCTGAAGAGTATAATAAAAAAACCAAGGAAATCTGGACAAGGTACAAGCCAATTATAAATTCCCTCCATGTGCCGGGTAATGGCAATTCAAGTGTCCCTAACGCTATGGTTAAACAGGCTATTTACCAGGCATTCACTTATTACCTGTATCATATGACAAAAACCAGGGGCGGTCGTTTAACTTATTGTTTTCTTGAGGCTTCTGTCGGACGCAGGTATTCCAACAGATATGGTGCCCATGAAGTATCCTCACCGGAAGAGCTGTATGCCATGATGACGAAAACACAGAATAATTCTGCTCTTGAAAAATCGGTTAAGGCCCGTTATCTGAGTCAGGCACACAACACGGACAATGCGCTGGTGCTTAAATCTGAGGAATTAACCACCATTGCCAGGGAATTCCTGAATACGGTGAATTTTAAGTCGATTTATGAGTTACTACTAAATAGAGACTGTCGGACTTAAGCATCCGTAGCGAGGATTGCGAGAAATTGAGGTTAAAGAATTCCCTGTTTTTTTAATGTACTTTTTTGATGTTGGAATTTAACACTTGTTTTTTAATTGGCATTAAATATTGCATTAAATATTAATTTGTTAGGTGCATCCCTTCATTGTTATCATTACCCGATTGCCATTCAGGACCTCCTTCTCCCATGACTGCACGATTTATCCACTTACGGGTGCATACCGAGTTTTCCCTCAGCGACGGTTTGGTGCGAATAAAACCGTTGATCAGCTCGATTTCCGGTTCTGGCACACCGGCGGTGGCGGTGACCGACCAGTCCAACCTCTGTGCGCTGGTGAAGTTTTATTCCGGGGCCATGGGGGCGGGTATCAAACCTGTTTGTGGTGCTGACCTCTGGGTGGAAAATCCGGTGGACAAGTATGCGCCGTCCCGTCTGGTGTTGCTGTGTATGGATGAGCAGGGTTATCACAACCTGACCGAGCTGATCTCCCGGGCGTTTATGGAAAATCAACACCATGAAAAAGCACTGGTTAAACGGGAGTGGATCATGGCTCAGTCAGAGGGCCTGATTGCGCTCTCCGGTGCCAGGGAAGGTGAGATTGGCCGGGCACTGTTATCGGGCAAAAAGCCGCTGGCGGGTGAGATATTGCAGGAGTGGATGGAGGCGTTTCCTGATCGCTTCTACCTGGAGCTGCACCGCACCAACCGGGCAGGGGATGAAGAGTGCGTTCATGGTTCCGTGGCTCTGGCGGCAGAATTCAACTGTCCGGTGGTGGCCACCAATGATGTGATGTTTATGACCCGGGATGATTTCGAAGCCCATGAGTCCAGGGTCTGCATCGGCGAAAGTGTGGTTCTGGATGATCCCCGCCGGGAACATCGCTACAGCGAAGAGCAGTACCTGAAGTCTGAAGATGAGATGGTCGAGCTGTTTGCGGATATTCCCGAGGCCCTGGCCAACTCCGTGGCCATTGCCCAGCGCTGTTCCATTAATGTCAAACTGGGTGAGTACTTTCTGCCGGAATATCCCGTGCCAGAAGGGAAAACCATGGATCAGTTTTTCCGTGAATTTTCCCATGACGGCCTGACGGAGCGTCTGGCGTTTCTGTTTGATACCTCGGCACCGGACTTTCCGGAAACCGAAAAAATCTACCGGGAGCGACTGGACTTTGAGCTGAACACCATTTTGCAGATGGGATTCCCCGGGTACTTCCTGATCGTAATGGACTTTATCCAGTGGTCTAAAAATAACGGTATTCCTGTGGGGCCGGGGCGTGGTTCCGGTGCCGGGTCCCTGGTGGCCTATGCCCAGAAAATCACCGATCTGGACCCGATCAAATACGACCTGCTGTTTGAGCGATTCCTGAACCCTGAGCGGGTGTCGATGCCCGACTTTGACGTTGACTTCTGTATGGAAGGGCGGGACCGGGTGATTGATTATGTGGCCCGAACCTATGGACGCAATGCGGTTTCCCAGATCATCACCTTCGGAACCATGGCGGCCAAGGCGGTGGTGCGTGATGTGGCCCGGGTTCAGGGTAAGTCTTATGGTCTGGCGGATCGCCTTTCCAAAATGATCCCCTTTGAAATCGGCATGACCCTCAGTAAGGCCTATGAACAGGAAGAAGCCATTCGGGAGTTTCTGGAGTCCGACGAAGAAGCGGCGGAAATCTGGGAGATGGCGCTGAAGCTGGAAGGGGTCACGCGAAATGTCGGCAAGCACGCCGGTGGTGTGGTGATTGCCCCCACCAAGTTGACGGACTTTGCTCCGCTCTACTGCGATGAGCACGGTAAAGGGGTGGTCACCCAGTATGACAAGAATGATGTGGAATACGCAGGTCTTGTTAAGTTCGACTTTCTGGGCCTGAGAACACTGACCATTATTGACTGGGCCCTGAAACTGATTAACCCCCGCCGGGCGCAGCGGGGTGAAGAGCCTCTGGCCATTGAAGCCATCGATCTTGAAGATAAAAGTTCCTACGACATGCTGAAGCGGGCGGAAACGACGGCGGTCTTCCAGCTGGAATCCCGTGGGATGAAAGATCTGATCAAGCGTCTCCAGCCCGATTGCTTTGAAGATATTATCGCTTTGGTGGCCCTGTTTCGTCCGGGGCCGCTGCAGTCCGGGATGGTGGACAACTTTATTAACCGTAAGCATGGCCGGGAGGAACTCTCGTTCCCGGATGCCCAGTATCAGCACGAGTGGCTTCAGCCTATTTTGCAGCCCACTTACGGCATTATTCTGTATCAGGAACAGGTGATGCAGATTGCCCAGGTGTTGGCCGGTTATACCCTGGGTGGTGCGGATATGCTGCGCCGGGCCATGGGTAAGAAAAAGCCG
Organism: Thalassotalea sp. G20_0; assembly: GCF_017744175.1. NCBI lineage: Bacteria > Pseudomonadati > Pseudomonadota > Gammaproteobacteria > Alteromonadales > Colwelliaceae > Thalassotalea > Thalassotalea sp. G20_0. Next base: position 74,700 of record NZ_JAGHQV010000006.1, read on the forward strand.
GAAGAAATGGCCAAGCAGCGGGCAGTCTTTGAAGAGGGCGCTATCAGCCAGGGGATTGATGGTGAGCTGGCCATGAAGATCTTTGACCTGGTGGAGAAGTTCGCGGGTTACGGCTTTAACAAATCCCACTCTGCGGCCTACGCCCTGGTTTCCTATCAAACATTGTGGTTGAAGGCGCACTATCCATCGGAGTTTATGGCGGCGGTCATGAGTTCCGATATGCAGAATACCGATAAGGTGGTGACCTTTATTGAGGAGTGCCGGGATATGGGGCTGACTGTGTTGCCACCCAGCGTGAACAGCGGCGAATATATGTTCGGCGTGAATGACGATGGCCATATTGTCTATGGACTGGGGGCCATCAAGGGCGTGGGTGAAGGCCCTATTGAGGCGATTGTCCGGGCTCGTAAAGAGGGTGGTCCATTCAAGGACCTGTTTGACTTCTGTGAGCGGGTGGATGCCAAAAGCATCAACAAACGGGTGCTGGAGGCATTGATCAAATCCGGGGCGCTGGATCTGCTTGGGCCGGTCCCACAAAAGCCGCAACAGTTGAATTTCAACCGGGCCGTGCTGGAAGCGAGCCAGCTTGAGGCGATCAAAGCGGCGGATCAGGCGGCCAAGAGCCTGGATTCCGGTCATATGGATATGTTTGGTGCCCTGGTCCCCGCCGGAGAAGAGGCTGTTTACGACACTTATCTGAAAACCAGCGAATGGACGGATAAGGTTCGTCTGGGTGGCGAGAAGGATACCCTTGGGCTCTATCTGACCGGTCACCCTATTGATGAATACGAAAGTGAAATCCGGCACTTTATCCGCAACCGTATCAAAGACCTGCAGCCTGCCCGGGGCGATAGCCAGAATATTGCCGGGCTGGTGGTGGATATGCGGGTGATGAAAAACAAGAAGGGGGACAAAATGGCGTTTGTTACCCTGGATGATCGCACCGGACGGATTGAAGTGTCGGTGTTTGCCGATGTGTTTGGCGAGTATCAACACCTGCTCCATAAAGACGCGGTGCTGGTGGTGGAAGGGGAAGTCACCTTTGATGATTACTCCGGTAGCCTGAAAGTCCGCTCGAAAAAAGTGATGAAAGTGGTGGATGCCCGCAGCCATTATGCCCGTCGCCTGGTTCTTGAGGTTTCCCATGAGCAGATTGATGGTCATTTTGAACGAAAACTGTCGTCAATGTTGGGCGGGCAGCCGGGGCGGCTTCCGGTCAGGATTGATTACCATCGGGACGATGCCCGTGCCAGCCTGATGCTCGGCGAGCAGTGGCTGGTCAGCCCCAGTGATGAGCTGGTGCTGGAACTCAGGCAGTGGCTTGGCAAAAATGCTGCTAACGTTGAGTATGCCTGACTTAAAGAACTTACTGAGTATGCGGAATTGAGGTATGAAACAGGAGCTGTGGTCTTTTGCAGTTTCCCTTTTCAGGAGTAAGAAAATCTGAACGGAAAAATAAAATCACCTTGTATAGAACTTTCATTGGAATATGGAGTCAGAGTTAATGACCAAATGGAATCTAAATTTTCTTGCTTGAAGGCTGCGCCGGGTTTTCGGGTTGCCTGAAAAGCAAATGGTCATGAACTTAATGCAATTTTTATGGAAGGAATTTTTTTATGACTCCTGTCGAGTCTTGCCAAAAGGCGTTGCCAGCACAACCAAAGCAAGAGACTAAACCCATAACAGATGATCATCAGGGAAAGTTTAACAACCTGTCGACTACCATAGTTTCCGGGGCTTCTGCCGCGATACCACAGGCTGATAATTCCCGGTCCGGATCAGAGTTGTTAATTAAATATTCACCCAGCTTGGTGGACTCCGATACCATCATAGCGGCAACTGGTTCGCCTTCACGGGTTTTTCGAAATATGAGAAAACTTGGACAGAGCCCCAACTTCTTTTTGCCCCACACTTTGGAGAAATACTTTCCGTGTGCAGATGGAGCACTGGGCCAGGCGGATCTCAAGGTATGTGACAGTACCTTGAAAGAGGTTACCGGTATTCTTGTTCTCGATGAATTTGAGGCAGGTGAATATCATCAACGTTCAAGAAGAGTGTTCAGAGAGTTGTATGACCCTTATTCAATACATGCTGGTCAACTGGATGATGGTATGTTTTTCCTCTACACACTGAGGCCTGCTCTTTGTAAACAGCTATTTAAATTTGATCCTGAACACCTGAAAATCCGGTACACGGGTTATGATGACTTACGGCTCGATAACAACGGCTTTCCTTTTTCCTTTTATTGTGGAAAGACCTTTGAAGAAGCATTGTCAGCTTTTGAACTGGCTTGTAAAGGCAGCGACATAGCGACTTTCATCAGGCCGCTGTTGGGATTTGGGTCTGACTCATTTAGTACGATCCATGAAGCACATAAACCGGAAGTCCCGGAGTTACCAGCGAAAGCCCCGGAAAGACCTCCGGAAGACCCAGAGTGGTTAGCCATTGTTGAACAAACTTTGTCTGCATACTTATGATGTGACTCTGGTCAATGCTTCACGGCCCTGTCTGTCCCGTTATTCATGGTAACTTCTGATCATTCGGGTAGGCTGGTTTGTCAATGATTTTTTGAACACCAAAAGTGTACAGAATTTACCGGTAGGCCAGCGTTGCATTGGGTGGGACCTGAATGACCTTAATGTTCATGGGGCGGACCTCCTTCCTTCAAATAGTGTCCCCTGTCAGGCAGAAATTTTACCTTTTGCACATGATGTCATCCTATTCTCATATGAATTTTCTGGAGCCCTTTAGGACTACATAACGCTGATTTGTTTACAGGCGATTACGCTTTTTAACTCGACTTTCTGGCGGTGTTTACGTATTTTGAACCCTATTTACTATCTGGCCATGATAAGTGGACTTCATGAACCCGAATTACCTGGACTTTGAACAGCCAATTGCTGAACTGGAAGCCAAGATAGAAGAGCTTCGACTGGTCAGCAGCGATGCAGAGCTGAATATTACTGAAGAGATTGCCACACTGCAGGATAAGTGTCGCAGTCTGACGGATTCCATTTTCAGCAACCTCTCCTCATGGCAGGTGGCCCAGCTGGCCAGACACCCCAGAAGGCCCTATACGCTGGACTATATTCGCCATATTTTTACCGAGTTTGATGAACTCCATGGCGATCGCCATTTTGCCGATGACCCTTCCATTGTGGGTGGCATGGCCCGACTGGATGGTCGGGCGGTGATGGTGATTGGTCATCAGAAGGGGCGTGAGATCGAAGAAAAAGTACGCCGGAATTTCGGGATGCCCAAACCGGAAGGTTACCGTAAAGCCTGTCGCCTGATGGAAATGGCAGAGCGTTTCAATATGCCCATCCTGACCTTTATTGATACGCCGGGCGCATACCCCGGTATTGGTGCCGAGGAACGTGGGCAGAGTGAGGCGATTGCCTACAACCTGGCGGTTATGTCCCGCTTGAAAGTGCCTGTGATTTCCACGGTGATCGGTGAAGGTGGTTCCGGTGGCGCATTGGCCATTGGGGTTTGTGATCATCTGGTGATGATGGGGTATTCAACCTACTCTGTTATCTCCCCTGAGGGTTGCGCCTCCATTCTCTGGAAAAAAGCCGAGTACGCTTCCACTGCTGCTGAAGCCATGGGGGTAACCGCTGGTCGTTTGCAAGAGCTGGGTCTGGTGGATACCCTGGTGGCAGAGCCATTGGGTGGTGCGCACCGGGATCCTGAAGCAGCGGCTGCCAGTTTGAAAGCAACGCTGGTGGATCAGTTGAACATCCTCTCGGCACTGGACAGCAATACCCTGCTGGAAAATCGTTACCAGAAAATCAGGGATTCTGGGGCGCTTTGATTGCGAAAACGATGGCAAAAACCAGTGCAGAGATCACTTCCTGTCACCCACTCAGCTCTGAGTGGGTGCTTGATCAACTATCTTCAAGCCTGCAGTTACCGGTTTCTGAATGCCCTTTAACGGTGGCATTCAGTGGCGGTGTTGACTCCACTGTTTTACTCCATTTGCTGGCCTGCCTGCGTGACCGGGGAGATATCGCTGATGTGTGTGCTGTTCATGTTCATCATGGTTTGAGCCGCTACGCTGATCAGTGGGCTGAGCACTGTCAGTCGGTATGTGAACAGTGGCAGATACCGCTGACCATCGCCAGAGTTTCTCTGGAAAATGGCGGCTATGGTCTGGAGCAGGCGGCCAGGGATGCGCGATACCAGGTATTTAGCAATGCCGTGGAAGAGGGTGGCTGTCTGTTGCAGGGGCATCATCGTGATGATCAGGCAGAGACGGTTCTGCTCAGGTTATTCCGCGGGACCGGTGTTGATGGTATTCAGGGGATTCCCGAACAAAGGTCCCTGGGTAATGGACTGTTGTTACGGCCCTTACTGAATGTGGCCCGATCATCCATTGAAGATTACGCCCGGGCAAATAACCTCCGATTTATTGAAGATGACAGTAATACAGATGAACGCTTCTCCCGCAACTTTCTCCGTCAGCGACTGATGCCCATGGTGGAAGAGCGCTGGCCGGGTGCGTCGGAACGATTGGTTGAATTTGCCCGGGAAGTGGGGCAGATGAATCAGACCGTTCAGCAACAAACTGCCGAACAGTTGGCCGCTTGTATTGATTATCGCCCGCAATGGCTGCCTGGCCAGCAACCGCTGATTAACCTGACAACTCTGCAATCCCTTGATGTCAGCTCCCGGCGACGTGTGGTTCGCCAATGGTTGAAACTGCAGGGAATACAACCCCCTTCAAGAGAAACCCTTGAACAGACCTTTGATGAAGTGATTGAGGCTCGAATCGACGCCGAGCCTTTGCTGAAAGTTTCAACTCGCTTTACCCTGACTCGCTACCAACAAATGCTGGTGGTGTTGGATGAAGAAGTGAACCTGCTGGCATTTGAACCCATGATCTGGGACTGGCAGAAAGAGCCAATAGTGGTGTTGGGAGACCGGTCGCTGATCTGCAGTGCCGAACAGGAGCACAATGGTAGCGCCATACGACTGCCACAAAAACCCTTACTGTTGAAACGCCGTTGCCATATATCCGGCGATGAAAAGTTTGCCATTGCCGGTCGGCGAGGTCGCAAAACCCTGAAAAAATGGCTGCAGGACTATAACGTGCCACCGTGGCTGAGAGAATATCTGCCCCTGGTTTTTGATGGTGATCAAATGGTGGCAGCTCCCGGTCTTTGGGTATGTGATGGTTATTATGCCAGCGAGAGCGATGGTTTAGCTCTCCACTGGTAATAGCCATCCGCCTTTATTTTATGGGTTAATGTCGTTTGAGTTACCGTTTTCTAATGTTTCCAATGCCCGCAAACGTTCTCTATGGTCTGTGAAATAGCGCCTGTTTTCAGCAACCCGGGACACCCTCTCAGCTTCGTATGGATTTTGTAATTCGTTGAAATCAATCACGGGGTTCCGGTCATTGAGAACATTTTGAGGGACTGGCAAAACGTCAGAGTCCTGATAGTGACGCCATAAATCCTTTCGGCGAATCGTGGTAAAACTCTGTTTCTTTGCTTTGTAATTTTCCAGACAGTTGCTAGTGTCAATATCCTCTTGTTGCTTGAAACTATCGATCATTTTTTTGGTTACTGTGGCCAGTTGGCGCTGGTGACTGTGGGATAATTTATCCCAGAGCCCGGGCATCCGGGCGGCAAAAGCACGAAATTCAATGAGTATCTCTTGTATCAGCTCTTTACTTCCGGGCTCAGAGTAGCTGGCATTTACCACTTGTTGTAAACAGGTCAAACGCTTCTTCAATGCGCTCTTACCGATACTGCCTGCCCACTTTTTTTGACTGAACGCTTTATGTTCATCCACGAGATCTGAGAGTATGGCTTTTTTCAAGGTATCCCGGTGTTCAGTGATATTGTTTTGCACCAGCTGAATTTTTTTCTGCAAGGGCAGACTTTTTAGTAAGCCGTAGACGTTACTTGGGTCAAGGACGTAATCAGAGCGATCGCTTTCGTCAGGTTGTTTGGATAGATTGGTAAACATGTGTTTCGTCGGCGAAAGAATGGAGGTCAGTGTACCAATCTGATGTTTTTTGGGTCCGTACGTTCCGATAATGGGCAGGCTATTTCTTGGTAGCGGTAGGTCTTCGTAGTTATAAACGACGGTAAATCTTTTTTCAGGCCACTCATTCTGCAATTTTTTTGCCTGTTTTTTTGCTGCTTTTACCAGTCTGTCCTCGGATGATCTGTTCATAGTGCGGATGTAGTTCTCTACTACCGTTTTCCTCGCACGTCCGCTGAGGTTTGCAGCAAGATCTTTTTCTGGGTAAAACAGGTCTTCCCTGACCGGGTTTGGCCCCACTATGTAGCTTCTGACTCCGCTGTTGGCAGATCGGAATAAATCACAGGGCTTCAGGGTGCGTACACAGGTGGGGTTATTATCCAGAAAAACAATGGTTTTGTCTTTAAAGTGATCAACTAACGTGACGTTGCTATCCGCTGGTACTTCGGGCGCGGGCAATGGTGAAGTGTCGGTTTCGACAGCCGGATGGGGTGGATGCCCTTCCGTTTCCCCGGATTGCGGCTCATGGTACAGGCTTATCCCGTTGTTGAGCGAGCTGTTCCAGGTGGCAAAAGTCAGTCCAAGCCGATCGGCCAGAGTTTTCCATTGATTCCATTCTGGCAAAGAAGTGTCGGCGTTGGTAACTAACAGAAAGTCCGCATCAGGTTTGTACTGGTAACCTTCGGCAAACTGAACTTCAAATACTCTTCGGTGTACCACTTCCGTCAGCCGGGGATCTGTCGGGCAATCCAAACGTCCCAGTTCGAGTTCTGCGAATAGTGTTACTTTTGAGTAAAGAGGTTGTGCAGGATTTTTGAATGCGATCGAACCTGAAAGTCCGCCCTGGCCACAGGGAGGTAGGTCATCGATCGATTTCGTGAGCCCCTGATTGCCGCTGAACGCTACTCCATCTCTGCTGTAAAAAGCAACGTCGTCGCTTCTCGTCTGGCCATTATTGGTATCTGCTTTAAAGTTCAATTTGAGCAACCTCTGTTGGCTGCCCTGCAAACCAAGGGCTTTCGGAGAAATATTGTTCACTTTTACGCACAGCAAAGCTTCTTCAGTGCGGCTGATTGATCTGTCCCCTTTTATCGCATCGATATTCGCTGGAAATCTTACGGGAAAGCTGATTTTCTGTGAGGCTACTTTTGAGAACTGTCGCTCAATCCGTCCGACAGTGGCGCTAAAGTTGGCGATACCCGTTTCATTCAGGGGCTCACCGGTGGGTATGGTTTGAGGCCTGTTAATGGTAAATTCCAGGCTTTCCTGCGGGTTAACTTTCTTGCCAGGCGGTATCTCGAAAGGGAGATTGAAAACAGAACCGGGATTGATGCTGACCCATTTATTACCCACGAGGCTCATTCTGATTGGTTGTGTATTTGGTGTTGGCATGTAACCAGTATTAGTGACGGAGAGATCAACAGAGACCGCTTTGCCGGGTTCGAAAAAACCATCGTCGCCGGGGTTATTTAGCCGCAGTCTGTAGTCAGTAACGGACAGGTCATAAGGCCCGGGATAATGATTATGGCCCACAGCGATATGAAAACTGCCAGGGTTCCCGCGACGTCCATCAGGGGCGTTTCGCCCGTCTTGTCCCGGGGGACCGCAGTGGCCACGATGTCCTCCCGGAGTAACATGTAATGTACGGGTGCTTCGGGTCTGCCCGCTTGAGGTGGTGTAGCTCCTGGTATCGGTATACCAGCATGAATCCCCGCCTTCTCCTCCGTCTCCTCCCGGGCCTCCGTTTCCACCTCTTCCCCCCATTCCCCTGGCACCACCCCGAACGTCAGGGATGTTGGTTAGCATGAGTAGATCGGTTTGCGAAGGTGCTAATGTAAGGGTTACTTCGCCGCCATTGCCACCATCGCCACCTCGTGCGCCATCGCCACCCTTGCCTCCGGGGCCGCCTTGACCTCCGTTTTCACCCAGCCGATATCGGGTGGCGTTTCTTCCCTTGCGCCCGGTTAGTCCTTTGCCCCCATCACCGCCGTTGCCACCATCGCCCGCATCACCGCCCCGGGCTTCAAGAATGATTGATACTTTTCTATTGGACAGATCGAACGTATGTGACGCCTGGTTCCCTTGCGCAAAAACTATGCCATTGTAGGTTGATAATGCAACATTCAATGCGGGGGCATTTTGGCCGCATTTTCCCCGGGTGCCGTGCTGCCCCGGATGACCGCCGAATTCACCGTTTGCACCGCAGGCTCCATTTTGGCCCGTGGCTCCGTGGGTGGCATAACGTATTATATTCGTGTCTTCAAATTGTGGGGGATACATAAATCAACCTCAGCGAAATTATGAGTGTTTGTGCTATTGCTGCTTTGACCATAAACTGTCGGTTTTTTATCCCCGGCGCTGATAAATGAGTGTTAGTGGTTCGGATATCAGAGTGAGTGATCGCCCCGGTAATTGGCACGAGTCATTCTGTTAGGCATTGGTTGCGCGGGTATTGTATTGATGTAATAACGGTTTTACGTTTACAGCCGGTTTTGGTATCCTGATATCCCATCTTGAGACTCTCTTTTCACCCCGCTTTAATTATTTTCACAGCAGGTAAGCATGACGCGTTATATTTTCGTCACCGGCGGTGTTGTTTCCTCGTTAGGCAAAGGCATCGCATCGGCATCTCTCGCCGCCATTCTTGAGGCACGCGGTCTCAAGGTGACGATGCTCAAGTTGGACCCTTATATCAACGTCGATCCGGGTACCATGAGCCCTTTCCAGCATGGCGAGGTTTTCGTTACCGAAGATGGTGCCGAGACTGACCTGGACCTGGGGCATTACGAGCGTTTTATCCGTACCACCATGAAGCAGGGTAACAACTTTACCTCTGGCCGGATTTACCAGGATGTTCTGCGTAAAGAGCGTCGTGGCGACTATCTGGGTGGTACGGTACAGGTTATTCCCCACATCACCGATGAGATCAAGCGCCGGGTGGTTAATGGTGCGGGCGATGCGGACATCGCCCTGGTGGAAGTGGGTGGTACTGTTGGTGATATCGAATCCCAGCCATTTCTGGAAGCCATTCGCCAGCTCAAGGTGGAGCTGGGATCTCAACGTGCCATGCTGATGCACCTGACCCTGGTGCCTTACATCAAAACCGCCGGTGAGACCAAAACCAAACCAACCCAGCACTCCGTTAAGGAGCTGCGCTCGATTGGTCTTCAGCCGGATATCCTGGTATGTCGCAGCGAACAGTACATTGATGCCTCGGCCCGCCGCAAGATTGCCCTGTTTACCAACGTAGAAGAGCGTGCGGTTATCTCCCTGGAAGATGCGGACAGCATTTACAAAATTCCGCGGATGCTACACGAGCAGGGTCTGGATCAGATCATTGTGGATCGCTTCAACCTGGGCTGCCAGCCAGCGGATCTCTCTGAGTGGGACGATGTGGTGGATCGTGAGTTTAACTACTCCGAAGAGATCACCATCGCCATGGTGGGCAAGTACATGGAACTGCTGGATGCCTATAAGTCGCTGATTGAGGCGATCAAACATGCCGGTCTGAAAACCCGTACCAAGGTTAATATTCGTTATATTGACTCTGAAACCATCGAGCAGGATGGTCTTTCTGCCCTGGAAGGGGTGTCTGCTATTCTGGTGCCCGGTGGCTTTGGTCACCGTGGTGTGGAAGGCAAGATCCAGACCGTACGCTATGCCCGTGAGAACAAGATTCCTTTCCTGGGTATCTGTCTTGGCATGCAGGTGGCGGTCATTGAGTATGCCCGCCATGTTGCCGGTCTGGCAGGGGCAAACAGTACGGAATTTGATCGTCAGGCGGACCATCCGGTGGTTGGTCTTATTACTGAGTGGATCGACGCTGACGGTATGGTTGAAAAGCGCGACGAAGGTTCTGATCTGGGCGGCACCATGCGTCTGGGTGCCCAGAACTGTAACCTGATTGCCGGTACACTCTCCCGTGAAGCCTATGGTCAGGATGTTATTACCGAGCGCCACCGTCACCGTTATGAAGTGAATAACCATTACGTTGAGGCACTGGAAGACGCTGGTCTTGTTATTGCCGGTCGCTCAGAAGACAACAGTCTGGTAGAGATCGTTGAGGTTGCTGACCATCCATGGTTTGTCGCCTGTCAATTCCATCCGGAATTTACCTCAACGCCCCGGGATGGCCATGGCCTGTTTTCTGCCTTTATTCATGCAGCGCAGGCTTTTAAGCACGCTTCTCACTGAAGCCAATCGTTGATACCTGCTTTTGCAGGTTTTTTCTGGAACGTCTGAAGGAACGTTTGTGAAAAGCAAAATTGTTGATGTCAATGGCATTCAGGTCGCTAATGACCTGCCGTTTGTCCTGTTTGCCGGGATGAACGTGCTGGAATCAAGAGACCTGGCCATGAAAGTGGCGGAAGAGTATGTGCGGGTTACCGAAAAACTCGGTATTCCCTATATCTTCAAGGCTTCCTTTGATAAGGCTAACCGTTCGTCAATCGCTTCCTACCGTGGTCCGGGCATTGATGAGGGGTTAAAGATTTTTCAGGAGCTGAAAGCGACCTTTGGCTTTCCGGTGATTACTGATGTCCATGAACCTCATCAGTGCCAGTCTGTGGCGGAAGTGGTGGATGTGATTCAGTTGCCAGCGTTTCTGGCCCGCCAGACGGACCTGGTAGAAGCCATGGCCAAAACCGGTGCGGTCATTAACATCAAGAAGCCGCAGTTTCTCAGCCCCGGCCAGATGGGGAATATTACCGATAAATTCCGGGAAGCCGGCAATGACCGTTTGATCCTCTGTGAGCGTGGTGTGAACTTTGGCTATGACAACCTGGTGGTCGATATGCTTGGCTTTCATACCATGAAGCAGGTGAGCGGCGGTGCTCCGGTTATCTTCGATGTGACTCATTCGCTGCAGTGCCGTGATCCAATGGGGTCCGCGTCCGGTGGCCGCCGCCACCAGGTGACTGAACTGGCCCGTGCCGGTATGGCGGTTGGCCTGGCAGGACTGTTCCTCGAGGCTCATCCTGATCCTGATAATGCCCGCTGTGATGGCCCTTCAGCACTCCGCCTGTCTATGCTTGAGTCCTTCCTGACTCAGATGAAAGCACTGGATGAGCTGGTTAAATCATTTGAAGCACTGAATACTCACTAAGTTCTGCTGTTTTACTCAGTTCCTCCTGTTTTTGTTCAGAAGCGGGAGGTTATTTGATGAAAAAGGAGCTTTTTCTGTTACGTGAGGTGCTAATGAGATGGCTGTTTTTAACTATCAGTAAATCGAACTGTAAGTAGCTGGCCATATGGAATCGAATATTTCTGGCTTCTTGGGCTGGTACTATGCGAGGCACAACGGAGGGAGCATAGCCGTAGCTATGTAACCGGAGTTGTAACGAAGCAGAGTGCCGGAACAAGGAGTCAGAAATATTCGATTTCATATGGTTAGCTACTTACATATCAACCTTAACCTTTTTCTTTCACCACCTATAATAGGGCTTGTTTCAGATTAGTCATTTTTAGTGAACTATTGTTTTTAAAATTGGTCATGTATTTAGAAATAAAATAAATCTGGAGCACATTTATGAACGGTGCGAGCAACTTCAATATATGTACAGATGGTTCTCAACGTAAATTTAGCCTCTTGAGTGATTTCCTGGATGATAACTATCCAAATCCTTTATTCGCCGGGCGTACAATTCAGAATGTCAAAGTCGAAGATAAACCGGCATTGTATCCTGAGAGCCAATCAACACAGCCTGGTTTATTTGCTGATAGTCAATTATCCAGTTTCAAAATCAGTACTGTTAAAACAGATCCTGACAGGCATTGCCCTCTGGAATTTAATGAAATTGCAGTTTCTCTTGCAACAAATACTGATAATGCGGACAAACCTCAAAGCGGGCCATTGAACCACTGCCTGGCGGGTACTGATAAGATGCCCCGGGAACAGGCAGCAACTAAGTCACTTCCTGCTATCGAAAGCAGATCCGAAGGTATCAGTCAAAACAACCGGCCGTCAGTTGATGATACTGAATCATCATCGAGTAATATTGTCGAACCTAACAATAAGAAGGCTGTCAAGAAGAGAAAACGCAAGGTGGCATGCCTGACAGGAGTCAGTAAGAAACGACGCTTGGCTAATGAGCGAGAACGGAACCGTATGGAAATAGTCAGGGGGGCAATGGGTGACTTAAAAGGAGTGCTCTGTGGAAGTTATTTCCCTGAAGAGACACGTAATGTGAAAATAAAGGATATTGAAATATTAAGGGGAGCCATTAATTATATTAAAATCCTGAATGATATGCTGGCAAATAGTTCCCCGGAGCAATCTCAATTACATTCCGCGTAGTGGATAAAATGACTTTTTGGGTGTTAACGAACATGATAGCCTGGTGATTGATACTCCCGGATCTCATAACACATTGTCTGAGTCTATTATGACTCAGACGAAAGCACTGGTAGAACATCTGATCGTATTCGTCGGTCTGGCTGTTCACTCTTGCTGGCTTATGATAAAGGCTTTTCAAATGGCTAAATTCCCATCAGTTCAATCAGTGGCTTTCTACATTCAGGCCCATAAAATACTGCGCCAACAGGCACCCTGTTTTCGGTTTCTTCCTTTACCAGTGCAATAATTTCAGCGCTGGCTAACCCGCCACAAAGTTCAATCATCTGGACACCGTTTTTCTCAACCAGTTCTCTGGCGATATCTGCGGCGGTTTCCCTGTGGTTCATATCAACGGATACACAATAAAAGTGGGCTTTTTCAGTAACATTTTCCTGGATGGATGAGGACTGTAAGCCGGGCATGGCATAGATAAATGCAAACTTCATGTGAACTCCTTTTAAGTCTGTGTCAGGCAGGCTGGATTTGTCGAAAAGTAAGAGATGGAATTCTGGCAGAGGATAAAGGAAGTGCAAGAAAGAATATCAGGGCCCGTTGGCGCGTCGTTACGAGTTCCGCGAAACGTCAACAGCCCCATGGATGGTCAGATAAAGCACGTTCTTAGGTTGGACATTAAGCTTATCCCTCCATTTTCATTGGGGTTTTGGATGGAACCACGAAGGACACGAAGAGCACAAAGAAGAAGAGCTATTCTTTTCCTTCGTGCTCTTCGTGTCCTTCGTGGTTCCATCTTTAACTTGCAGAGGAGTAGGCGCTTAATGTCTATCCTAAGAAAGCACGTTAGCCAAAGTTGCCGGCAATATAGTCACGGGTCTTCTGGTTGTCGGCATTATGGAAAATCTTCTCGGTAGGGCCGAACTCCATCAACTCCCCAAGGTACATAAAGCCTGTGTAATCAGAGATACGCATCGCCTGTTGCATATTATGGGTGACAATCACAATGGTGTACTTTTCCCGCAGCTCGGAAATCAGCTCCTCAATGGCTGCCGTGGCCAGAGGGTCCAGTGCGGATGTCGGCTCATCCATCAGAATGACTTCGGGCTTCAGGGCAATAGTACGGGCAATGCACAGGCGCTGCTGCTGTCCGCCAGACAGGCTGCTCGCATCGGCATCCAGTTTGTCCTTTACCTCTTTCCACAGGTGAGCACGTTTCAGTGCCTTTTTGGCCCGTACTGCCATTTGTGGAGCTGACAGACCACCCTGCATTTTCAGGCCAAAAGTGATGTTGTCATAGATGGACATGGGGAAGGGCGTTGGCTTCTGGAACACCATGCCGACTTTGGAGCGCAATGCGTTTAAGTCCACATGGCTCTTGAGAATATCTTCACCGTCCAGTAATACCTCACCCTGGGCATGCTGAGTGCCGTACAGGTCATAGATACGGTTCATGGTTCGCAGCAGTGTGGATTTACCACAGCCGGATGGGCCGATCAAGGCGGTAACCCGGTTGTTATAAATGGGCATGTTGATATTTTTCAACGCGGGCTCAGCGCCTTTGTTATAGAAAAAATTCAGACCCTTAACTTCCATCCGTGGCATCGGGTTAGCACTTTCCAGTCCGGTTATGGCAACGTCAGATACTGTCTGGACACTGTCGATATGCTCAGGACGTTCTTCCATAAAAACATGCACGTTTTTATTCATGGTCATTTGGCAGCCTTTCTTGCTTTCAGCCAGCGAGGTAACACGGTGGCCAGAATATTGATAATCAGAATAAAAGTGGTAATCAGCAGGGCACCGGCCCAGGCCAGCTCATTCCATGACTCATAAGGGCTCATGGCGTACTGGTAAATAGTCACCGGCAGGTTGGCCATGGGCTGGCTCATGTCCGTGGTCATATAATTGCTGTTCAGTGCGGTAAACAACAGCGGGGCAGTTTCACCGGTAATACGGGCCATGGCCAGCAGTACGCCGGTGATAATGCCGGGGCCGGCAGCGCGATAGCAGAGTTTGGTAATGACCTGCCAGCGGGGTGCGCCGAGGCCGCTGCCTGCTTCTTTCAGGGTGGTTGGCACCAGGCGCAGCATCTCTTCAGTGGTACTGACAATAATGGGTAGTGCCAGAATGGCCAGGGCGGTTGCCCCTGCCCAGCCAGAGAATGAACCGGTGGTCACCACCACCATGTTATAAACGAACAGACCGATCAGGATCGAGGGTGCGCTCATCAGCATGCCGTTCAGAAAGCGCAGCATCTCTGCGGCCTTTGATGACTTGTTGCTTTCGGATAACCAGGTGCCAGCCAGAATGCCCAGGGGGGTGGCAATAACAATGCCCAGGGTGGTCAGCATCAAGCTGCCGACAATGGCGTTTTTCAGGCCGCCATGGCTACCGGGTCCCGGGGTCAATTCGGTAAAAATATGCAGCCCCATGCCGGCAATGCCCTTGCCCACCAGACTGGACAGTACGCTGGACAATACGACCAGGCCAAACAGTGCTGACAGTATGCAGAAACCGATAAACGCCTGATTTTTGAGTTTTCTTAATGACATCACCAACTCCTTAACGCTTTCTCAACAGGATGCGCGCTGCACCCATAACCACAAAGGTCAGGATAAACAGCACCAGCCCCAGGCTGATCAATGAGGCAATATGCAGCTCATTGGTGGCCTCATTGAACTGTTGGGCAATGGTTGAGGAGATAGAGCTTGCTGGCATAAAGAGTGATGTCTCAATTCGATTGGCACCGCCAATAACAAAAGCAACCGCCATGGTTTCACCCAGGGCACGGCCAAGACCGAGAATACCCGCACCGACAGCAGCATTCTTGATGGTAGGCAACAGTACACGTGTGATGACCTCATAGGGTGTCGCGCCAATGCCGTATGCTGCCTCACGAACAACATTCGGCACGGTTTTCAGGGCATCGCGGGTCAGGGCGGTGATAATGGGCAGGATCATAAACGACAGAATGATACCCGCCGTCAGCAGGCCGATGCCGATGGGAGGACCATCAAACCAGGGGCCAATCAGGGGGATATTAACCAGGTTCTCCAGCGCCCAGAACTGGAAACCTTCAGAGAACCAGGGGGCGAAGACAAACAGGCCCCACATGCCATAGATAATGCTGGGTACTGCAGCCAGGAGTTCAATGGCCATACCCACGGGCCTGCTGATCCACTGTGGTGCCAGTTCAGCCAGGAAGATGGCGGTTCCGAGCCCAACGGGAATGGCGATAACAATAGCGATCAGCGAGGAAACCAGGGTACCGTAAATAGCGGCTGCGGCACCGAATTCACCACCGACAGGATCCCAGGTGTTATTGAAGATAAAGCCGGGGCCAAATTTGGCCAGCGCCTGCCAGCCACCGTCAATCAGGGAGAGAATGATGCCGATCAGCACCAGGAAGATTAATACGGCACTGGCAAAGCTGAGTCGATGGAAAATCGAATCGCCGTTGATTGTGCCAGGTCGTAATGTGAGAGCACTGGAGGTGGAATGCATAATTGTCGGGAGGGCAATGAGCCGTCAAGCTCATTGCCCTGAAATCCTTCCTACTTTTTTAAATAAACGTCACAGGTTTACTGGATGATGGCTGTGCCTTTGTGGGTCAGCTGCTCTTTCCAGGTGTTTTCAACCAGTTCAATGACGCTGTCTGGCATGGGGATGAAATCCAGCTTTTCCGCCATCTCGTCACCGTTTTCATAGCTCCAGTCAAAGAACTTGACGATCTCTCTGGCCCGTCCGGCATCCACCTGATCTTTGTGCATCAGGATGAACGTGGCAGCAGTCATTGGCCAGGAATCAGCGCCGGGCTGGTTATTCAACAGCAGGCGGAAGCCGGGAGCGTTTTTCCAGTCAGCGTTTATGGCTGCTGCCTGGAAAGTTTCCATTGTTGGTTGCAGAAACTTGCCTTCGGCACTGGCCAGCTGGGTGTGGCTCAGGTTGTTCTGCTTGGCAAAAGCATACTCGACGTAACCAATGGAACCACGGGTACGGCGGACAAAATTGGCCACACCGGCATTGCCGTTAGCGCCAATGGTGGTAGCCGCTTTGGGCCAGGTAATATCGGTGTTGGTGCCGACGTCGTTTTTCCAGGTTTCACTGACCTGACTCAGGTAGTCAGTGAAGTTATAGGTGGTTCCGGAGCCGTCTGAACGGTGTACCACGTAAATGGATTGTCCCGTAATCTTCAGATCCGGGTTGATACTGGTAATGCGCTCGTCATTCCACTTTTTGATCTTGCCCATGTAGATATCAGCAACAATGTCACCGGTGAGTTTCAGGGCACCTGGTTCAATGCCAGGAATGTTGACCACCGGAACAATGGCACCCATCACCATCGGGAACTGAATCATGCCTTCATCATTCAGTTTCTGTTGATCCATTGGTGCGTCGGTAGCGCCAAAATCAACGGTCTTGGCCGTGATCTGACGAATACCGCCACCGGAACCGATGGCCTGATAGTTAATTCTTACGCCGGTTTCCTGGTTGTACTCTTCTGCCCACTTGGCATAGACAGGGTGCGGAAAACTGGCACCAGCACCGTTGATCGACTGTGCACTGGCTACTCCGGAAAGAGTGGCGGCGGCTAAAACTGAGGATACAACAACAGACTTTAAGAACGTCATGGTTCTTTTCCCCCGAAAACGCTTTGAGTGTGTTTGTGTTCGATGGGGGCGAGAATAGAGGGGAAATGTTACAGAAATATTACTTGTATATTGCAGAAGTATGACAGTCTGTTCACACGTTGAGGTTATGTTACCAGCGCTTTCCCAATCCATTAGCCATTGGTAGAAAAAAGCACACAGCAAAAATCCCGGGAGGCTTTTCACAAACATCAAAATAGTAAGTTTTCATAGTTAAAATCAAGCAGCAAAAACTCAATTAAACATTGAACGAAATAACTCCTGATAGTGTCTGAATAACAACAAACGAGGATATTAAAATGACGCCAAACTGTACAACTAATAATCGACCAGTAATGCCAGGCAATACGGACGCAACGACTCAATCACCTGATAATTTGGCCCGGTGCCATGGCAAGGATCATTTGCTACCCAATCTCATGCACGTAGCTGCTTCAGTATTTGTTGGAACGTGGACTGTCTTTGTAAACAGGGTTGTTATTGCAAAACTGAATGAACCTGGCCATGATTTTTTGGAGGATCATTTGACCTTTGCTGAGTTTCAGGAATACAGAGAATTAACTCCGCATAGCTCGCTTTTCTTATCACAGTTAGCAGTAACGTCAACAGCCATTTATCTTGCCTCCGGTGGCCTGTGCAAATTGTGTGGCGGATGTAAATCTATATATGATCGGGCATGCACTTATTTTTCAGCGCCTGATGCCACAGCAAACCAACCTGCAGGAGACTGTGATTAAGCCTAAGCAGCTTCCTTAGGCTGAATTTGTACCTGGTCAGGGGTAGAAATGGTGGTAGCGACGCTCATTGGTAGTCTCATTAACTTTTGGGCAATGGTGGAGTAGATAAAGTTGGCTGGCATAAATTCAGTGATGCCTCAATACGGTTGGTGCCGCCAATAATAAAAGCAGCTGCCATGGTTTCACTCGGGCACGGCCAAGACCGGGAATGCCTGCACCTGCCTTAAAAAAATTGAACGAAATACCTTCTGAACGAAATACCTTCTGATAGTGTCCACAAAAAAAATTAACAAATGAGGATTTTAACATGATGTCAAACAGTGCAACTAATAATACTGGACCAGTGCTGCCAGGTAATATGGATGCAACCACTCGATCACCTGATAATTTAACCCGGCGAAATGGCAAACATCTTTTGCAATCCACGCTCTGTCATGCAGTTTATGCAATAGCTTTTGGATCGTATACTACTCTGATAAACCAATTTGTTGTTTCACAACTGAATCAACCTCGCGATGATTTTTTGGCCTATCATTGTTTCAATAATTTGTCCAGTGCTGAGAGAAACGAGTACACAGATCTAACTCCGTATGCTCCGGCTTATTTGTCACAGGTGGCAGTTGCGTCAACATCCTTTTTTCTTGCCACCGGTGGCCTGTGCAAATTGTATGAGGGATGTAAATCTATATATGACCGGGCATGCACCTGTTTTTCGAGGCCTGATGCTACAGCAAATCAACCTGCCGGAGACTATCCAGAAGCCAATGATGAAGTCGAAGCCACTTCCCTGGTCTGAATTCCTGACCAGATAGCAGCCATAATGCTTTACAGGTGTTATGGTTTTCGGATGACTCTGGTCATCTCTTATCCGGGATGACCATTCGCCATTCCAGCGCTTTCCCATTCCATTTGCCCGTGGCAGGTAAAATAAACCGAAGCTAACCTGAAAAACCAAACCGGGAAAATTTCCATCGACATCAAAATATTAACCATTGATAGTAAAAATAATTAAAAAAAAGTTGATTAGAATTGAACGAAATACCTCCTGATATTGTCTTAAAAATGTCAACCAGTGAGGATATTAAGAATGACTCCAATAACTCGTTCAGCCGGTTTTAACGCTGGATCATCAATGCCAGGCAATCCCGAATCCGAGGCTGTAACTAATCCATCTGATAATTCAACCCAGCGAGAACGCAATGATCTTTATTCATCAACGATCTTTCGCGCCTTATATTCAATTGCTGTTGGGACTTGTACTACCTTTGTAAAAAATCGGGTCGTTTCACCACTGAATGATCCTGGTAAAGTCTTTTTGAGGGAGCATTGTTTTAATAATATGTCCCTTGCTGAGTCTGATGAGTACGGAGAACTAACTCCGTTTACCCCGCTCTTTTTGACAGAGATAGCAGTAACATCAACAGCTTTTTTTGTTGCCAGCGGTAGCTTGTGCAAGATGTATAACGGATGTAAATCAATCTATGACCGGCTATGCCACACTCCGGCATATGAACGGCTATGCCATATTCCGACACATGATGCCATCGCAATGCAACCTGAACCTAAACCTGAACCTGAAGAAGTCTAGGACTTTTCATTTGTGAGGTGAAGCGGCTCTATTTACGGAACTGCTTCCCAAATCACCATAGCTAAATGATAAGAGGTAAGCAGCGATTCCCGCAAATAGGCAAAATTATTGATATTTAAGGGAATGTCTAAACACAATGCGCAGTCTTTTTTTGGTTTAATCGCTATTTATCAACAGATTTGATCAATTTTTTGGGGGAGTCGCTGGGCAGTAAGTAATGTGGAAATTCAGTTGGAGTATCCTTAGGGGCTCCGAAATCAATCCCTTCCTTTTTATGCATAAGCCTCCTTTGATTTAGCATATTGACTGTTTCTAGTTGTCTTTGGGACAAGGTAACCTTCTGTGGCTTGTCAAAGTGTATTTTCAGATTTTTAGCATCACGCTGACTGGCCGGCAGCGCGATTTTTTGTTGCTTGACGTGTTCTAGTGCTGAATCTATATTCGGGTGTTCCAACCGTGGCCCTCTGAGGCTAACTAATTTCTCCTCCTGCTGGTACATTCTCCTCTTGACCGCTTCAATGACGTCAGTTCCTTCTTTATTAGTGACGGCGCTGATACCCTGATTGCAACAAAAATATTTTTCCTGTTCTATGGTTTTCGGATGCATATACGTTGGCATCGTTATTCTTAATGATTCCATTCTCAATTTATTTTCTTTGATTTTATTTTCTTCAATTTTATTTTCTTTGATTTTATTTTCTTTGATTTTATTTTCTTCACCGTCTTTATCGTCTTTTATTTTGTCCGTTCCCATGACCTTTGGGCTGAGATGCTTTTTTAATTCCTCCTTGAAAAATTTATAGTGAGGAGCATACTCATTTTTTGTCTCTGAGAGATAAGAATCCAGCTGATATTGAGTGACCGGAAGCTTGATGTTGGTTTCTACTTTGATATAAAAAAGAGTCAATGACTGTTCTAAGCCATTGATCGTTACCTGGGCGTTAATAGCACCGGTTCCTGGTTGATAAAACACTTTGTCAACGTTGATTTTACCCGAAATGCCAAGCTGGTTGGCAAGCTCACTGCCCTTAATGATGTCAACAGTATGAATATCCAGTTTTTCTGAATCGTTATGAATGTAAATCATACTGTCAGTTTCAAAACAGTGCAGACTTATGGGAGGGATTATGCTATCAGGGCCACTAACAGGCATCGTTTTTTCGAAAAATTGATCATCTGCATCGCTATCATCCGCAATAGCCACACATAATGAATCCTTGATTAATGATGTGGACGCGTGATCAGTGGATTTGCCCGGTGAGGCATTAAACCAGAATGAAAAGTATCGTCGCGGATCATCATCATTATCGGGAATACGGCATTCTAATTCGTCAGAATCTCCTGTTGATGGAGGAGGCATTGTCGTGGTTTTATCGGGATGAGTATCCTTGTCAGAAGGAAGAGATACTAAGATATAACCGTCAACACTACGAACTGATATATTGTATGAAGAAATTTTTTCTGGTTGAAGGCTGCTTTCTTCAGACGACAAAAGTAAGCTTGGAAATAAAGCCTTGGCGACAGTAACCGGGATGCTCAGAAAACTGGCAAAAATACAGTTATCTTGAAGATAGCCAGTGTATTTTGAATCCATTAAATTTGATACTGTATTAGACATTGGGTGCTCTATAATAACTTTCGTTTATAAATAAGAATTTTTTAATTTAATTCGGTTCTTCCTGTTTTTGCGTCCAATCCTTTTTCACAGGATGTGATTCTTACTTTTATTTGACCAATAATTTGGAATATGGTTCCATTTTATTTCCGATTTTTCTTATTTACTCATTTTTCAAGGCCATTGTGCTATCTTATTGTTGGTTTTTTTCAGAAAACCATTCCTTGCATATCATCATCTGGCATTCAACAGGAGGCCTGATATGGACAATACCACCGCTGAACTGGAAGTTGATGCCGATCACTGTTTAGAGATTGGCCAGGTGATTGCACCCGGGGATACTCACCTCGAAATGACCATAAAGGGGGATACTGAGCAACAGGCAAACGACCAGATGGCAACGATGGAAGCCCTGGCCAACAGTATTTCTGACCACTGTCAGGTAAAGAAAACGGTGAATCTCCATCAGGGCAGTGCCACCATTGATGCCATGTTTGATTTTGACTGCACAGCAGAAAAACTGATTTTTGAATTGTATCTCAGGTAGTAATTTTACTTATCATTGTTATGGCTGTTTGATGATTATTTGATCATTGGTGCCTGGTTTAAACGATGGTTAACAGGCGATTAACAGTCGTTAACAGTAACGATCAGAAATCCACGAAGCTCAATGTTGGCGCGGTGTCCAGCGAAATTGTAAGGCTTTGACACAGGATTTTCCGGTGGTATAGTTGCCGCTCCCGTAACAATGCCACTGCTCTTTTACGGTATTGCTTACCTCTCACTTGAAATTTCCGAATTCTTCACCCGGAGTATCTCATGACCGCTATCAAGGAAATCAAGGCTCGCGAAGTCCTCGATTCTCGTGGTAATCCCACTGTTGAAGCTGACGTCATTCTTGAGTCTGGTGCCTTTGGTACTGCCTGTGCTCCCAGCGGCGCTTCCACGGGTTCCCGCGAAGCTCTGGAGCTGCGTGATGGTGACAAGTCCCGCTACCTGGGCAAGGGCGTTCTGCAAGCCGTTGCCAATGTTAACGGTCCTATCCGTGAAGCACTGCTTGGTTTTGATGCCAATGACCAGCGTGGCCTGGATCAGAAGATGATCGATCTGGACGGCACTGACAACAAAGCCAAACTGGGCGCTAACGCCATCCTGGCGGTGTCTCTGGCCGCTGCCAAAGCCGCTGCCGTTGATAAAGGCATGCCCCTGTACGCGCACATTGCTGAGCTGAACGGTACTGCCGGCCAGTTCACCATGCCAGTGCCAATGATGAACATCCTGAACGGCGGTGAGCACGCTGACAACAACGTTGACATTCAGGAATTCATGATCCAGCCGGTTGGTGCCAAAAACTTTGCTGAAGCGCTGCGCATGGGTGCTGAAGTATTCCACGCTCTGAAGAAAGTTCTCTCCGACAAGGGTCTGAACACTGCCGTGGGTGACGAAGGTGGTTTTGCGCCAAACCTGGCTTCCAATGCAGACGCTCTGGCGGTCATCAAAGAAGCCGTTGCTGCGGCCGGTTACACTCTGGGCACCGACATCACTCTGGCTATGGACTGTGCAGCTTCCGAGTTCTACGAAGATGGCAAGTACAACCTGAAAGGCGAAGGCAAAGTCTTCACTTCCAATGAGTTCTCTGACTACCTGAAAGGTCTGACCGAAGAATACCCGATTATCTCCATTGAAGATGGTCTGGATGAATCTGACTGGGATGGCTTCAAGTACCAGACTGAACTGCTGGGCGACAAGATCCAGATCGTTGGTGACGACCTGTTTGTAACCAACACCAGGATCCTGAAAGAAGGTATCGATAAGGGCATCGCCAACTCTATCCTGATCAAGTTCAACCAGATCGGCTCTCTGAGCGAAACTCTGGATGCGATCAAGATGGCCAAAGACGCTGGCTACACTGCCGTTATCTCTCACCGTTCCGGTGAAACCGAAGACGCTACCATCGCTGACCTGGCGGTAGGTACCTGTGCTGGCCAGATCAAGACCGGTTCCCTGTGCCGTTCTGACCGTGTAGCCAAGTACAACCAGCTGATCCGTATCGAAGAGCAGCTGGAAGGCAAAGCGCCTTACCGTGGTATTGCTGAATTCAAGCGTGCCTGATTAGCAGTCACTGCTGATGGCAAGGGGAGGCTTTAAGCCTCCCTTTTTTTGTTTGCCCGGCGAAGCGGGCAAACCTGTCAGGCGCAAAGAAGCCTGAATCACCCCGACCGGGGGAAAGTCAACCCGTCGATCGCCCTTTACCTGTGAACTTTTGGAGCAGACTTTCGGGCCTTTTTGCCAGGGGGAGGCGACAGTTTATTTAAAGAGCACTGGGGATGTGGCGCTAAATCTTCCTTATAAAGGTGCCAGACCTGCACCAGTTGAGCGTCATTACTGATCGTCATTAAATGTCCCCCGTGGGCACTGAATGTTACCAGGTCAAGCTTGTAATGTTGGTGCAGCGTCGATTTGTGTAACCAGTTGCCGTCTGCCGTAAGGCCATAGATTATGATGGCGTCATCATTTCTGGCTTCGATGACAATATGGGAGCCATCGTGGTTAAATTTGGCGGAGTAAACTCCGCCTGCTGTCGTAAAATTGAGGCTGGTTATCCAGTTGCCACCGGCCGTACAAGTGTGGATTCTGGCGTTGCATACAGGTAGGGATATTGGTGAGTAATTGCGGGAAAATGTCAGGATATGCCGACTGTCAGCGCTGAACGTGGCTGAGGTAATATACATATCATCATGGACGATAATCTGTTGTTTTGACCAGCGCCTGGTGTTTGCATCATACCGGTAGATCTTTGCTGTATGATCGTTACTGGCCGTGACTAAATAGTGGCTATCGGGACTGAATCTAGTAGAAGAAATTTGTCGTTTATGCTTAATCGTGGTTTTATGTTGCCAGTTGTCGCGGGTATCAAAGCTCAGGATTCTGGCAGCATATTCGTAGCTCTCCGTTACTGCATGGCGGCTGTCAGGGCTGAATGAAATGTATGTGATTTCCTGGGAGTGGTTAATACAGGTTTTTTTTACCCAACCGTTATCGGTGTTGCTGAAAATCGTTGCGGTACGATCAGGTTGGTTATTTTTGTCGCTAATGGTGATTATATGTTTGCTATCAGGGCTGAATTCAGCGGCACTGACCTTGCCATTATGGTTCAGGGTGGTCAGCTCCAGCCAGTTGCCGTTGCTGTCACGGCCATGGATTTTCGCCGTGTGATCGTCACTGGTGGTGACTATAAAGCGGCTGTCAGGGCTGAATATTGTTGAAAAAATCCTCCCTTTGTGTCCCATTGTTGTTGTTACTGCCCAGCGGCCAGTCTGGTCTATTGAGCATATTATGGCCCTGCGACCACTCCTGGCCATCACAGCATGGCGGCTGTCGGGACTGAAAGTTGCCGAGCTGATAAATCTATCAGAAATGATGATGAGTTTTTCTGTCCAGCTGCCGTCGGCATTGCAGCTGGTGATTTTTGCGGTTGAAGCCGTGTAGCTCAATATATGCCGGTTATCAGTGCTGAAGGTAATCCGCCGCACTCTGTCTTCATGGGCAATGGCTATCTCTGTGGGCCTTGTGGTGATTTCCGTTCTGCCGTAACCCGAACCGCAGCGCGCGTAACTGTTGGTCGCCAGAAAGCGTCCATCGCCGCTGAGTGTGGCTGATGCAGCCGTAAAGGGGATGCAATCGATGGATATTGCCAATTCCGGCTGGAAAGTACGACAGTTAACCATCAACTGGCTCACTGTGTAAAACAGGATTTGCGGGAAATATTTCCCTTTTTGTGGTTCCCGTGGCGGTATGTCGTTGTCTGTTACTTCCCCGGCTGACTGGCCGCAAATAGTGCTGATCAGCGTCTCATTGCCGGTGAATTGCCCCAGCCAGGCTTTCAGTTCCTGGTTGCTGATGTTTTTGGCAATCTGGATGAATTGCTGCTGTTGCCGTGGCTCGAACTGTTTAAACCAGATCCTGGCGGGCAGATGCTCTGCACGGACGATAGCCAGCAAAGACGAACAGGTCTGTGCCATGGCCTTGATATCACGATCCCCTAAAAAACCCAGTATGTGCCTTATGGGTTGCTCTGGAAGATCCAGCAATAGCAACGGCCTTGGGCTGGAAACGGCGGTGATTCGGTTATTGGTTCTGTGTTCCACGGGCAGGATGGGGGTGGCAGTCGGGGGTATATAGCTGTTGGTACTGCCAATGGGATCGCCAGTCGGCATATTCCGAACTCCCGGGTTTTTGGCCTGCGGGTGATAGGTAGCCAGTACCAGATTGAACTCAACAGGTAATACAACCTGGGTGTCTTTCGTTCATAAATACCCAGGATAGTAAGAGCGATTATTTGAGTTGCTTATTTTGATGTCTGGCTTTTTTCTAATGACCTTCATTAATGTGAAACAGTTCAAATAACTGGTCATATGTTAAACCACGGGTACTCCTGTTAAACTTCACCGTTAAGTCTCTATTACTGCCCCAGCTTTTTGCATCCTGTTTCTGGTGCTGCCCCTGCTGCTGGATAGTGACGGTTTAAAGCGGAACTGATGATGAAAAAACTGGCAATAGCCCTGTTGACACTGCTGCTGGTTTACCTGCAAACCAGGCTCTGGATTGGTGAAGGCAGTGTGGCTGAAATGTTGACACAACAAGATAACCTTGAGCGTTTCAGGCTGGAGAATGAACGTTTGTACCAGCGTAATCGTCTGCTGGCCAAAGAGGTTGTGGAGCTGCAGCAGGGGCTGGAAACGGTTGAAGAGAGAGCGCGTCAGGAGCTGGGTATGATCCGCAGTGATGAAACGTTCTTTTTGACTTACGATTAAATCCTGTATTGGTCAGGAGCCGTTTCTGAGCGGGCTTCTGGATGTTCAAATTAAGGGTATCAGAGTGAGTAGCGTAGAAACCATGAATACGGTTCGGTACTGGGCGGTTGTTCCGGCAGCAGGCGTTGGCCGCCGAATGAATATCGATATTCCCAAGCAGTATCTTGAAATCAAGGGCAAGCCCCTGGTGGTGCATACTCTGGAGCGGTTGCTGGATTTTCCCGGTCTGGAAAAGATCGTGGTGGTGCTTGATCATAATGATGAGTATCACCAATCCATTGAATTACTCCGCAACCCAAGAATTCTCCTGGCCCAGGGGGGGGATGAGCGTTACCACTCGGTACTTAATGGTTTGAAAGTGCTATTGGATATAGGTTCCCCTGATGACTGGGTACTGGTTCATGATGTGGCCCGCCCCTGCATTCGCCGTTCTGATATGGAGTGGCTGGTTAATCAGCTCCATAACCACCCTGTGGGAGGTCTGCTGGGTTGCCCGGTTACCGATACCATCAAGCGGGCCGGGGGCAATGATGTTGTATCTGAAACAGTAGACCGTCAGGGACTCTGGCATGCCATGACACCGCAGATGTTCCGTCTCGAAATGCTGCACGATGCAATGGCAAAAGCGATAGCGGATAAGATGCCGGTAACGGATGAAGCCAGTGCCATTGAATACGCTGGCAAACAGCCCGTGATGGTGGAAGGACATGCCGATAATATTAAGGTGACCCGGGGAACTGATCTGGCTCTGGCCACTCTATATATAGAACAGCAGTCGAAACTTATTGAGGTCACTTGATGCGTATTGGTCATGGGTTTGATGTTCACCGCTTTGGTGAAGGTGATTATATTGTTCTGGGCGGAGTGAAAATCCCTCACACCCATGGGCTGGTGGCGCACTCTGATGGCGATGTGCTGCTTCATGCCCTTTGCGACGCACTTCTGGGAGCGGCAGGTCTGGGTGATATTGGCAAGCATTTTCCGGATACTGATGAACGCTATGCTGGCATTGATAGTCGCAAGTTACTGCGTCATGTTATTGCCCTGCTTGAGCAGCACAACCTGGTTCCCGTCAATATGGACAGTACCATCATTGCCCAGTCTCCTAAAATGGCACCGCACATTGATCAGATGCGGCAGAATATCAGCGAAGACATGGGGATTGACCCATCTCTGGTGAATGTCAAAGCGACCACCACTGAAAAGCTGGGCTATACCGGTAGAAAAGAGGGTATCGCAGTTCACGCCGTTGTTCTGTTGACAGATTTGGGATCATGATTCAAAGGGTGGAGTCTTCTGGACAAGGAGGCCCACCACCCATGGTTATTTTTCGGTATTCCCTTTCAAAAACTGCGTCAAACGCGGTATTGTTTATTGTTAATTTTTGCTTTGTTGAGTGCGCATCATGGATGCAGATGTACCGATGCCTGCCGATTACTCCGTTGATTGGTATTATGCCTTTGGTGGTCCTTTAGGTGGTTGTCTTTTCAAGTCCTGTCATGAAGATTTTCTGGTTGATGAGCTGTTGCCTTTTGAGCCGGAAGGTGAAGGTGAACACCTTTTTCTGCTGATTGAAAAAAAAGGTGAGAATACCGACTGGGTTGCAAGGCTTCTGGCGAGACATGCAGGAGTCAGAAGACAGTCGGTAAGTTATGCCGGGAGAAAAGATCGCCATGGAACTACACGTCAATGGTTTTGTGTTTCCCTGCCTGGTATGGCTGATCCCGACTGGAGTGGGCTGGAGAGTGATACCATACGGATCATTCGACAGGCTCGCCACCGGAAAAAACTGAAAACCGGTGCCCTGAAGGCAAATGACTTCTGTATCACATTGCGGAGTGTTGATGCTGATCCTGCACTGGTTAATGCCCGGTTAGAGCAGATATCTCGTGAAGGGGTGCCTAATTACTTCGGTGAACAGCGCTTTGGTCATGAGGGGCGTAATATTGACAAAGCCGTCGATATGCTGGCTGGAAAATTCAGGGTTCAGCGTAATAAACGATCGGTCTATCTGTCTGCAGCCCGATCCTGGCTGTTTAACCGGGTTCTGTCGCAAAAGGTTATTGCCGGGGTCTGGAACCAGTATCTTTGTGGAGATGCATTAGGATTTCCAGATAGTAATAGCCTGATTTTTGCAGCGCCGGACGAAGCCATGATGACCCGCCTGGGGAATGGTGAGCTGAGTCCGACTTCGCCGCTGTGGGGCAGGGGGGCATCGAAAGTGACCGACCAGGTGTTGACTTTTGAACAGTCGGTCACTGTCGGATATCCTCAGTTTTGTGATGGACTTGAGAGGGCCGGTTTGCTACAGGAGCGCAGAGTTAACCGCCTGATACCTCAGCAGTTCACCTGGGTGTGGGAAAACAGTCCGGAAGGAAGTTCACTGGTATTGCGCTTCCGGTTGCCAAAGGGCTGTTTTGCGACTTCTGTGCTCAGGGAGTTGTTTAATTGTTATGAAAAAGAACCATGAAGCATGGTCGTGAAATGAGTCATGCAGTTCACGACAGTGGGCTTAAGAAAAGTTTGGATTAATTCAGGATTGAGGGACTATGACCATATTGCTATCCAATGATGATGGCGTTACCGCCAGGGGATTGGCCCTTTCGTTTGCCACCATGAAATCCCACGGTCAGTGCTGGGTAGTGGCTCCAGATAATGATTGTTCTGGCAAGGGCCATTCCCTCACTCTGGACCGGCCGCTGCGTATGAAAGAGCACGACAATGGGTTCTTCAGCGTGAACGGGACACCGGCAGATTGTGTCAACCTCGCCGTCAGTGGGCTGTTTGGCCGCCTTCCGGAACGCGTAGTTTCCGGTATTAACAGTTGCGCAAACCTGGGCGATGATGTGCTCTACTCGGGGACTGTGGCTGCGGCTATGGAAGGACGCATGCTGGCAAAAACCGCAATCGCTATTTCATCCTGTGGTCAAGGGGATCACCACCTGGAAGTGAGCGCCAGGGTGTTGCACGATTTGATGTTGCGCCTTGAGGATCAGGTTCTGCCAGAAGGCACGATACTTAACGTCAATGTCCCGGCCTGTGACTATGAAGAGATCCGTGGAATGAAAATTACCCGGCTCGGCCATCGTCACCCGTCAAAGCCTCCGGTAAAAATCACCGATCCCCGTGGCAATACGGTGTGGTGGATCGGCGGTGTTGGTAAGCCCCTGGTTGCTGAGGAAGGGACTGATTTTCATGCAGTGGCTTCTGGCTATGTATCCATTACCCCATTGCAATACGATAAGACCAGCCATGCAACGTTATCACTGATGGAGGATTGGCTTGGAGCCTGTGTATGAGGGATCTTGAAATTGATGGTATCGGTATGACGTCACGCCGCACCAGAGAGCGGCTGATCCAGCGCCTGATGGATCAGGGTATTCAGTCCGGCAAGGTTCTGGATGCCATTCGCACCATTCCCCGTCATCTTTTTCTCGATGAGGCGCTGTCGCATCGTGCTTACGAAGACACAGCACTGCCGATTGGTCATAATCAGACGCTGTCCCAGCCATATATTGTGGCCAAAATGACAGAAGAACTGTTGGCCCGGGGTGAACTGAACAAGGTACTGGAAATTGGCACCGGATCCGGTTATCAGACGGCTGTGCTTGCTTCGCTGGTGGCTAAGGTCTACTCCGTGGAACGCATCAGGCCATTGCAGGAGAAGGCACAGCAGAGACTCTCCAGGCTCTCTATGAATAATGTTCGTCTTCGTCATACCGATGGTGGTATGGGCTGGCCGGAAGAAAGTCCATTTGATGGGATTATCGTCACGGCGGCACCGGGAGAAATTCCGGCAGCGTTGTTGAGCCAGCTGTCTCCGGAAGGTGGCAGGCTGGTCATTCCGGTTGGAGGAAACAACTTTCAGGATCTTGTGTTGGTGACCAGAAACGGTGATGAGTATCAGCGCAAGGTGTTGGAAGCTGTCCGGTTTGTACCATTGCTGGCCGGTGTTATACGCTGATACCTGATAAAAAAGACGTTGCCTTTTTTTACAACGTACCCACACAAAAAGCAGTCAGTCAGGGATGGCTGATGGCATTTTACTTAACTTCTGTTCCAAAGGTCAGAACATGTCGAATCATTCTTCTTACTTTGCCCTCATCGCCAGGGGAATGGCTATGGGGGCCGCCGATGTTGTGCCGGGCGTATCCGGTGGAACCATCGCATTTATTACCGGCATTTATGACCGGCTGCTGAATGCCTTGAAAAGTGTTAACCCATCGTTACTGAAGGTACTTGGTGAGGAAGGGGTTGCCGGTGTGTGGCAGAGAATAGACGGCACATTTCTGGTGTGTGTGTTTGGTGGTGTGCTGACCAGTATTCTGTCCTTTGCCCATGTGATTACCTGGTTTCTGGCGACGTATCCGGAGATGCTCTGGGCATTCTTTTTTGGTCTGATTCTGGTGTCCGGATTGCATATGATTCGTCAGGTTGATCAGTGGAATGTGGCGACTATCATCACCCTGATCGCTGGTATTGTGATTGCTTATGCTGTAGGTGTATTAACCCCGACCAGTCTTGAACCAGAGCCCGTGACGCTGTTTTTTGCCGGTAGCATTGCAATCTGCGCGATGATTCTGCCAGGTATTTCCGGTAGCTTTATGTTACTGATGATGGGGCTGTATGGTCCGGTCATTGATGCCGTGAAAAGTTTGGATTTCAGTGTGCTGACCGTTTTTGGCCTGGGTTGTATCGGCGGTTTGCTCAGCTTTTCTCATGTGTTGTCATGGCTGCTAAACAAGCACCGCGATCTGGCGATTTCACTATTGACCGGCCTGATGCTTGGAGCCCTGGGCAAAGTCTGGCCATGGAAGGAGACGCTGGAAACACGGATTAACAGTTCCGGTGAGTTGGTCCCGCTGATTCAGGCGAATGTTTCGCCGATGAATTATCAGGGAATTACCGGGCAGCCTGCTTATCTGGTTGAATCTATTGGGCTGATGATTTTTGCCATTGCTTTGGTGGCGATGATTGAGTGGATGGGTAGTAAAAAGCACTAAATCATCGTGCCAATATAGGTGAAAATACTAACATTGGTATAATATTTTAAACCATAAGTTACATTCTATATTCGATTATTGAATATATGATTTTTGTGGGTATGCAGGGTAGTGGAGTTGATAAAGTGTTGGATTTCATGAAAATCACTCTGATTAATTTGAGTGATTGCTCAATAAAAATACTTTTTCTAACAGCCTGCCTGCTAACTGCAAGTTGCAGCCATGATCCGGCCAGGGTTACGGTCACTGACCTGAGGTCACCACCGAAGGTGACTTCAGGTCAGCATATTGTCCAAAGAGGAGAAACTCTTTATTCAATAGCCTGGCTCTATAGCAGAGACTTCAGAGAGTTGGCCCGAAAGAATAGCATTCGAAGTCCTTATACTATCTATCCGGGGCAGAAAATAGACTTATCTATCCATCGGTCCGGGGTTGCCACTCCGTCGGTAACTCCAGTCAGGCAGCCAAAGAAAACAGTTGCCAAAAGCCGCGCTCCGGTTAAAAAATATACAGCAAAGAGTTCGACGCCAAAAAGTACCGCTTCCGGCAGCAGTGGCTGGCAATGGCCTGCGAACGGAAAAATTATTTCCGCCTATTCGCTCAAAATGCCCGTTAACAAGGGGATTGATATTGGCGGCAAATTAGGAGAGCCTGTAAAGGCAGCAGCCAGTGGTGAGGTAGTGTACGCAGGAAGCGACCTGTCCGGCTATGGCAGGCTGATCATTTTGAAACATAATAGTAGCTATCTGAGCGCCTATGCGCACAACAGGGATCTATTGGTGAATGAGGGAGACTCAGTTAAAGCGGGCCAGAAGATAGCCGAAATAGGTTCTACAGGAACGACGGAGCCTAAGCTGCACTTCGAAATTCGGCGTGATGGTAAACCGGTCGACCCGATGGGGTACCTTCCAGGGCGCTGATAACGAAGGTCAGTGGCTGTTGTAGTAGAGGGATCTCACGGGTGTCGGCGCAACTTCAGGTTGCCCGACATAGAGTGGGACTTTCGGATAGGACTAACTCTTATGGCATCGAAGAGGGATGACGCAGAGCTAAGCAGTTATGCTGACGATGTAATCCAGGGACAGGATGAATTGAGCCCGGACGAAAATGCCGGTGACCTCATTGAAGTGGTTGGCGAGAACGATGATATCGATAAGCCACGGCCTGCGGCTGTGTCTCCGGTGAGTACCGGTCGTCGAAAAGAAGACGATGGATTTTACAAATCCATCGATGCAACCCAGCTGTACCTGAATGAGATTGGCTTTTCACCTCTCCTCACCCCTGAGGAAGAGGTTCACTACGCCCGCCTTGCCCGAAAAGGGGTAGAAGCGGGCAGACGTCGGATGATTGAAAGTAATCTCCGGCTGGTTGTTAAAATCTCCAGGCGCTATGTCAACCGTGGCCTGACACTGCTTGATCTGATTGAAGAGGGTAACCTTGGTCTGATTCGTGCGGTTGAAAAATTTGATCCGGAACGTGGATTCCGTTTTTCAACCTACGCGACCTGGTGGATACGACAGACGATTGAGCGGGCGATCATGAATCAGACCCGCACCATACGGCTGCCCATTCATGTGGTTAAAGAACTGAACGTCTATCTCAGGGCTGCCAGGGAATTAACCCAGAAGCTGGATCATGATCCCAGCCCGGAAGAAATTGCCGAGTTGCTGGATAAGCCGGTGGCTGATGTAAAACGGATGCTCGGTCTTAATGAGCGAGTGACATCGGTTGATACACCACTGGGACCTGACTCTGATAAATCCATTCTGGATACGATCTCTGATGAAAAAGGTGCCGACCCGGCCGAACTGTTACAGGATCTGGATCTTAATGACAGTCTTGACCGCTGGTTAGGTGAGTTATCAGAAAAACAGCGAGAGGTGGTGGCCCGCCGGTTTGGTCTCAGGGGGTATGAAACCAGCACGCTTGAGGAAGTCGGTAAGGAGATTGGCCTGACCCGTGAACGGGTAAGACAGATTCAGGTAGAGGCTTTAAAACGGCTTCGATCTATTCTTGAAAAGCAGGGGTTGTCAGGAGAGTCCCTGTTTAACTGATGGCCTGACATTGAATTTCCGTTAATAAAAAAGCCATGAGTAACCCTCATGGCTTTTTTGCTATTGAACTCAGCGTTCCAGCTGGTCCAGCTTGCCCTTCACGCCATCCCACTCTGCTGCATCAGGGAGAGGGTCTTTCTTCTCGGTAATGTTATCCCAGACATCCGCGAGCACGGCGTTCAGTTCGATGAACTCCTGCTGGTCATCGGGAACCTCATCTTCGGAGAAAATAGCGTTTGCCGGACACTCTGGCTCACAAAGAGCGCAGTCAATACATTCATCCGGGTGAATAACCAGGAAGTTTGGTCCTTCATAGAAGCAGTCCACAGGACAGACTTCCACGCAATCGGTGTATTTGCACTTGATGCAGTTTTCACCCACTACGAAAGCCATGGTGGTTAAACTCCATTTGATCTGACTAAAAAAAAGTACTGCCCGGTTTTGCTGTTAAAATCGTGATAACAACTCAGTTAACGAAAGCATGTCATAATGTGACCTGAAACATTATGTCAGGTTCTCTTAACAGAACCTGAGGCAATACAAAAACGTCGGGCAAGTCTACCAGAGTTGTAAACCCGCTGGATAGCCGGGATTACCATAAACTTATACCGGTCAGGGTATAAGCACCATTAAATTATTTTCCCAGCCCCTTGAGCGTATAAAGAAGCTCCAGGGCCTGGCGGGGTGTCAGGTTATCCACGTCTGTTTTATCCAGGGCTGCAACCGCCGGGTGTGGCTCAGGGCTGGCAAACAGATCAGCCTGAGGTGTGAAAATAGCCTTTCCCAATGGTTTTGCAACAGGTTGTGGAGCGGGTTCCTGCTGCTCCAGCATGGCCAGTTTCTGCCGTGCCTGGTTAATGACATGTCGGGGTACACCGGCCAGTTGTGCCACCTGCAGGCCATAGCTCTGGCTGGCAGGACCTTCCTGAACCGCATGAAGAAAGACAATGCGATCGTCATGTTCGGTCGCATTGAGATGCACGTTCACTACCGTATTGCACTCGTCGGGCAGCTGGGTCAACTCAAAGTAGTGGGTGGCAAACAGGGTGAATGCCCTTACTGAATCCGCCAGATATTGAGCGCAGGCCCAGGCCAGGGACAGCCCATCGAAGGTGCTGGTTCCACGGCCGATTTCATCCATCAGCACCAGACTTTGTTCGGTGGCGTTATGCAGAATATTGGCGGTTTCCGTCATTTCCACCATAAAGGTTGAACGACCACTGGCCAGGTCATCCGAAGAGCCAATGCGGGTGAAAATCCGATCCACCAGACCAATACGCGCACGGGATGCCGGTACAAAGCTGCCAATATGAGCCAGCAGCACAATCAACGCCGTCTGTCGCATATAGGTGGATTTACCGCCCATATTGGGACCGGTGATAATCAGCATACGACGCTGAACATTGAAGGTGACATTGTTTGCCACAAACGGTTCGTCCAAAACCTGCTCAACAACCGGATGGCGGCCTTCAACAATGTCAATACCAGGGCTCTGCAGGATTTCAGGACGGCGGAAGTTCAGTGTCTCGGCCCGTTCAGCCAGGTTGCTGAGCACATCCAGCTCTGACAGGGCCATGGAGCACTCCTGGAGTGGTCCCAGCTGTGCCACCAGTTTGTCCAGAAGCTCATCGTACAGTGCTTTTTCCCGGGCCAGGGCACGGCTTTTGCTGGACAGCGCCTTGTCTTCAAACTCTTTCAGCTCCGGGGTAATAAAGCGTTCAGTATTTTTCAGGGTCTGGCGGCGAATATAGTCTACCGGGGCGTCTTCGGATTCTCGGCGGCTCAATTCGATATAGTAACCGTGTACCCGGTTATAACCGACTTTCAGGCTGGGCAGGCCCGTACGCTCACGCTCCCGTAATTCCATTTGAATCAGATAGTCACCCGCATTCTCACTGATGGAGCGCAGCTCATCCAACTCGGCGTCATAACCTTCGCCGATCACGCCACCATCACGGATCACCACAGGTGGGTTCTCAATGATGGCCCGGGTTAATAATGCTTCGAGTTCAGGGTGTTCACTGATGCTTTTCGCCAGTTGATGTACTGTCTGACTATCAATCGTTGCCAGCTGTTGCTGCAGTTCTGGCAGTTGCTGCAGGGCATCTCTTAACCGCGCCAGATCCCGTGGTCGGGCAGACTTCAGGGCAACCCTGGCAAGAATACGTTCAATGTCGCCAATATGTTTGAGAATGGGATAAAGGGACTCAAAATGGCAGCCATCTTTCAGGGCGGTGATTGCTGACTGACGGGCCTGCAGTTTGTCAATATTGCGCAGTGGCCGGTTGATCCATCGTCCGAGCAGGCGGCTGCCCATGGCCGTGGCTGTGCGATCCAGCACTGCAGCCACTGTGTGCTCCCGGCCGCCATTCATATTGGTGGTCAGTTCCAGGTTTCTCCGGCTGGCGGCATCCAGCACCACGCTCTCTTCGCGGTTTTCCTGTGCCAGGGCGCGAATATGGGGCAGGGCAGTTCGCTGTGTTTCCCGGGCGTACTGCAGCAGACAGCCAGCCGCCTCAATAGCCAGTGTTAAGTGGCTGCAGCCAAAGCCATCAAGACTTTGCGTCTGGAACTGTCGGGTTAATTGCTCAACAGCACTCTCATGGTCAAAGTCCCATGGGGGGCGTTTGCTGGAACCGGGGCGACGCAGTAATATCTCAGGCCAGTTGCGGTCATCATTCAGTAATACTTCGGCAGGGCTCAGGCGCTCAACTTCAGAAAGCAGTGCCTCTTCACTGGTCACCTCAAGCACATTGAACCGGCCACTGCTGATATCGAGAAATGCCAGCCCATAGCGGTTTTCCCGCTGGTTAACCGCCATCAGCAGATTATCCTGACGCTCATCCAGCAAAGCCTCATCACTAACGGTACCGGGGGTCAGAATACGAACCACCTTACGCTCAACCGGCCCTTTGCTGATGGCCGGATCACCAATCTGCTCGGCAATGGCAACAGACTGACGCAACCGGATCAACCTGGCCAGATAACCCTCCACCGCATGGTATGGAATACCCGCCATGGGGATAGGTTCGCCACCGGATTGCCCTCGTTTGGTCAGGGTAATGTCCAGCAGGTGTGCAGCCTTTTTGGCGTCGTCATAAAACAGCTCGTAGAAATCACCCATCCGGTAAAACACCAGGTGATCCCTGTGCTGCTGTTTGATGCGCAGATACTGCTGCATCATCGGAGTGTGGTTGGAGAGGTCGGTATTTTCCATTTAATCCAATAGCTTAAGTGGTGTTGGTTGATTCCTGGGGCATCATCGGGGCATTTTTATCCAGGCAATGCCCGTTGGACTCCAGAGCGGTCCAGATGTGAATAACCTCATTCCGGCTCTCTGTTTTCATCTGGCAACCATAGGGTTTAACCAGCATCGAATAGTCCGTGAGCCCCATCTGATCGGTAATAAATGCAATGTTAACATGCGGATAGTTTGCCAGCAGGCAAAAGTATCACTGGTTTGACAAATTGTTTTGTATGACCGAACCAGTTATGCAATACCGTTGCGTGCCAGTTTATTCCTCGCCAAAATCGGCGGCATATCAAATTTGCAAGATTTTTTGTTGAATAACCTGGGGTAAATTCTATATTTACTTTAAGTTAATGTGCAGTAGAATAATGCAATGTTCAAGGTGGTTTTCTCAAAGCAGGCCGTTAAAGTTCTGAGGAAAGCTTCAGAGCTTGACCGATTGAGGATTCAAAAGGCTATCAACAAGCTTCCAGACGGTGATGTAAAGAAGCTGACGGGTGAAGCAGGCTATAGGCTGCGGGTTGGAGGCTGGCGCGTTGTTTACGAGATTGAGCATGACAGGCTGATCATTGAGGTGATCAAAATTGCGCCGCGAGGCAAGATTTACAAGCATTAAACATGGGGGCAATGCCCCCAAAGGTTTTGGTGATGGTCGATATACTGAAGCATGAAGGGAAACCGGCTTTTGTGGTTATGCCTTATGACGAATATCAGGCAATGCTTGAGAAGCTGGAGGACCTGGAGGATTCTGATGCTGTTCATGAATTTCGGGCTGCGTTACGCCGGGGTGAGGAAGAGTTGATACCTGCTGAAGTAGTGAACAGGTTGTTGACTGAAAACACTGTGAAGGTGTGGCGAGAGTACAGAGGCATGAGTCAAAAGTCCCTCGCTGAAAAAACCGGTATTTCCGAAGCCATGATCAGCCAGATTGAGAGTGGCAAGAAGCAGGGTTCCTTGAAAACAATTACTAAAATTGCACAAGCCCTGAATCTTACCGTTGATGACATTATTGATTAACCCATTTTACGCGCCAAAAGTCACCGGCCAGAGCGCCGGTTTTTTTATTGTCTGAATTTGCCTCACCGTAAAGATCCATGGACTTCTTTTTGCTGCCGTTGCTTATCACCGAACACCCATCGTTAATGTATTTCTGCTTATTGGCCAACTGCTTATTGAGGGGACATTAAGTCAAAACGGTAAGTGTACTTTTTTTCCTCTATCTCACTGTGTTGCGTCGTATTAAATCCATAGCGGCCAGCAAGGTGTGCCACTGTATCATCATGGTTTCGATGAATGCTGATCAGAAAGCTGGCTTGATAATCGCCTGTTTCTGCAAGAATTCCATCAATGATTTTGTTGGCGGTATGGGAACCCATGCCAGCAAGAATGACCAGCTCATCTTTACAGTTGTGTATTTTAACGGTGGCTGCATCCACGCAGGTAGCCGTCAGGTTAGTGGGCAGCTGAAGAGATTGAAGCCGGGCAATGACGTGTTTGGAGCAATCAATACAGTGGACTTCTCTGGATACGTTGTTAATGGCCAGGGCCATTCCGGCTTTACCGTGGTCACAGCCGATATCCCAGATGATGTTGAAATCAGAAGCCAGCTGGACCAGTCTGTTCAAACGACGGGACAGTTTGGGGATGGTAAGTGCTGGTTCCGGGGCGAGGATGGAATACTCAGCGAAAGGTTTAGTGTGCTTTTCTTCTGGCCCGGAGCTGTCAATATACCGGTTGCTCCTGTTATTGATTGCAATGGGTTGTAAGAGCTGTGAGGAGCCACTTGTACAATGCTCACTTATATCATCGAGTATGTTCTGAGAAGCGTTCCCTGCCTGGGGTGTTGTTGCCTCTAACATAGTGTTTGTGACGTTATCGCAGGATCGACATTTAAATGATTGTCGTGGAGGCAAAAAGTTCAATTTTCCGTCTGCTTATATTCACTCCCATAATTTGTGTTTGGAACTTAGTACGAGAATGGAGGTCTAACCTTTCTGAATGGCTGTAACGCGCTCAAACAGCCAGCATAAGCAGTTAACCAAATGCAATCGAATATTTTCGATAGATTAACCAGTAATTAATCCTGTTTAGCAAGGGGTAGAGTGAAAATAAAACAGCATTTCCGTCTACAAATGCTCGACTCTATTTAAATGGCTATGTTGTCAGCGATTTATGCGATAGCAAATGGTGAACTACTTAACTCAATTCAGCATACAGGAGTTTGGTTATGTTCGTTAGTAATGCGATGAATCCAGGTCAGTTGATACAGCCTGAACTCTCATCAGGCAGTGTTTCTGAGGGTGGTTTGTTTAGATATGCCAGGGAAGCTTATCTCCGTTATGACCCTCTGGATGGAACTACAATAAAATTTGGCCCTACCGCATTCGGCATCGGGGTTTCTGCTGCTGCCGGAGCTGTTGCTTTTGCTAAATTGGCAGAGCATCTGGGGAGGGTTCCTGACAGAGTCAGACCAGGTACAGGTCTGTCTGATCGTGTGATTGAAGTGATGGAATCAGCCATCAAGGAAAACCCATTAGCCTGCGGTGCAGTTGCTGGAGCTGTAGTCGCTATTGTGGGGTTTTATTTTGCGTACAGCAGTCTGAAGCCTATAACGAAAGCGTCTATAGAGGCTGTACGGGAAGGGTTGAGGCATGAGCTACAGAGGGACATTCAAGAAATTAAGGTTCATCAGGATCAGATAGCTAAATATAATAAAAGTCTATCGGAGCTTAAGCCTCACCTGCCGGCGGAGGCCGCAGCATACAAGCAGCAATCACAGCAGCAATATAATAAGTGCATGGCCGTCTACAGGGATAAGGCTAATTATCTGGCGGGAAAGTTGAAAGGTTTTGTGGATGCCGTTATGTTGTCTCGCCTCGACAATCCGGGTGATGCCCCCCGTGAATATGATGAGCGTGATTTTTACAGGGCTGGTGTGGAGTTAACAAGTTTTGTCCGCAACCTTGATATGGACCGGGGATATTTAATGTTTTCTCAGGTACGACTGCTGAAGGCAGTCAAACCGGTGTTAACTGATAAAGAATATGACGAATTTAACCGCATTCTCTGGAGCTTTCCTGAAAGGCCCTGTTTTTACGTCGAGCAGGGCCCATTAGCCAGGGAGTATTCTGAAATTTTGAAATATAGCGCGTCAGAACAAAAACAGATAGGCGTATTGGGGGCCAGGATCAATCAAGTACTGAGCCAATACCCGAACTTAAATCCTGATGCTGCTGGTAACATTCCCAAGCCTCCGGCTGATGTGATCGCGCGCGATATGCCAAATTGATTCGGATGAGGTCTTGTTAATGAAAAAAGGTCAGGTTCTGTTGATGTTTTGTTGCGGCCATAGTTAAAGAATTATTTCAACAATAACAGAGACAATTTGCTGTCGCAAAATGCACACAGGTGGTACCGATAAACAGTATACAAAGAAGTAGACCCCCACAAAGACAACAGAACGCTGGTTCAGGGGCGCGCACCAAAAAAGCAGGGAAAAAACCATCCGGGCCTAAAGGCTCGTCGACATCAGCCAGGGTCAAAGGCTGTGTGGTAATGTACGATACCTCCATCAGTCTGAATATGGGCCAGGTTTTGGTGTCTGGTGCCCGGTTAGGTTCCTGGACAGCAAGTTTGCTAAGCCGTGTTGTTTCCGTTGTCACTCCGCCTCTTCCAGCCTGGATAGCGGGCAGCCTGCAGGGTAAGTCACTCGCACTCAGTGACTATGCAATCCAGTGCACAGCACAGAAGTATATGAATCCTCCCCATGGCATCACGGAAGCGTCCAGGGACATAAAAATAATTGTTGAAGACTTCCTCACTAAGAAACTCAATAGCCTGTTTCAAGAACTCATCAGAGAGAATGCCAGAAAATTTTATTCACATTTAAATGAATATCTGCAGTCCGATGGAGGTTCATCAATCGACTATTCCATAGCACAAGATATTAAGCAACGTTGCCAGGAACGGTTTATATGTGCGTTTAAAGACGAAAAGCTTCAGAGCATCTTTGATTCTTCAGAAAAAAAATTTCTCCGACAGTGTATGCCACCAGAAGGTTTTATATTTCATGAATTCCTGGACGCTATTCCGGCTAAATCAAAAACCAAATTCGGAAATGCTATTATATGCGAGAATATAAGTCTGGAGGCGCTGAGTTATTATCACTATAATTTTATCTGCAAAGTTTTCCGCGAAAACCGGGATATATTTATCCAGTCCTTACAGAAAACCAGCAAAGCTGAAGTTAAGAAAGTGACAGAAGAGCTGGGCAGGGTTTACGATGCCAAGATCACGAGTCACATGCAAAGAAAGGCATCAAATCTGCTGAAATTACAGGTTAATCAGGACGCTTCACCACCTCTGCCTGCTCATGGTCGCATAAACATCAAAAGGCCAGCGGAAGATCCACGGTTTTCTCCTGAACGAAAAGTTGAAATGATCGTGGCCTTTGAAAAAGCCCATTATCGGTTGAAAAATGCTGACCCCAGCTTCAAGGAGTTCAGGTCACTCAAAAAAATAATCAACATTGTGCTTCAAAATGAGCAGCTAAAAGAGTGTGTCACGCAGCTGTGTGGCATAACAAAAATTAGAGAGGCAGTTACCTTATCTAAACTGTACACAATGAAAGAAACGGAGAAAACAGGGCGACCATAGGCAGCCCGGAAACGTTTAACTGGTATTAGGATGACCGGCAGCTGTGTCATCGTTATCATCAATGCCTGATCTCGATCGAAGGTTGTGGTGGCAAGGGGCGAGCCTGATGCAGCAAACCTTCAGATTTTTACGCAGGCAAAAATAGCGTTGCCTGCGTTTGCTGACAGCGGGATTATTTTTTCATAGTCATGCTCAAACGTGTAAACCTCAAAGAGAGGGCACAATAAACTTTCAAGCTCGTTAAAGCGGATGGCGACCATAGGGTGCTCATCCTGCCAGAACTGCCGCTTTTCTACCGTATTCTTTTCAATACTCAATTTCAGTGACTGTTTATCCCCGGTGCCACAATAATTCCAGCCGGAACTGAAGACGAAATGGCTGTTGTCAGAATAAGCCGTGTGGCTCACCACTGAGCTGTTACTGATCTTGGTCTTGTCAACGGCATTAAAGCAAAACAGGCCGCCCTTATTCAGTGCTGCATGGGCACTGGCAATACACGACCTTAGTCTTTCAATGCCATCGCTGTAATGAATGGAATAGAGAAAGCAGGTAATCAGATCCACAGGCTGCCTGGCCACAAAGTCACACATATCCTGTAAGACAAAATCGGCTTCCGGGCAACGAAGTTCGGCAATATCCAGCATGGGCTGATTGATATCCAGCCCGCAACTCTGATAACCCATATCAATAAAGTGACGGACATGTGGGCCTGTGCCACAGGCAAGGTCCAGATGCTTTGTGCCTTTATTACCAAATAGCTGATGCAGCCGATGCACATAGTCACTCTGGACCTGGTAGTTAATGTCGGCACACATTAAGTCGTAATAGCAGGAAAGATCTGTATACAAGGCATTTGAAGAGGCAGTAATCAAGCGCTGTTACCCGGAAAAAACTGGTGGCGCATACTACAACAAATCATTTTCCGATTACCACTGTTCATCACCTTCATCGGCTTCTGTTTCATCGGTAATCCGGTTTCCAGCGGTGATAAAGGACAACACATTATCGCTATTTGTGCAGTAAACTGTTTCAGTCATGGTCAATATGGGGTGTTGCCAATGAAAGTAAAAATGATCTGTGCGCTGTATGCAGCAATCCTGCTTATGGGATGTGAACCACCGTATGACAAGCCGGTGGTCGATAATAAAACTGCTGAAGCCATCTGTCAGGCCAAAGACAACCTGCCCGGTGGCTGGACAAAATCTGAAGTAACTCCAGAGGTTCTGAAGGCGGTCAAGCTGGTGTTCAAGGGAATGGAGAAGTCGGCCAAACTGAAAAAAATGCTGGCGGTGCACTCTCAGATTGTTAATGGGGTGAATTACGCGCTGGAGTTCCAGTTGGAAAATGGCACGATCTGGAGTGCTATTGTCTATCGTGATCTTGAGGGAAAATACAACATTACCCAGGCACCCATTCCCGGGCTATTCTGTGACCACTGACAGGTTTCATGTCTGATCGGCGGATCATGTGATTTTGCGGCAGCAGCCGATTTATGGAATGATTCACTCCGATAATAATAATTACCGGCTGCTGTTGAGGTTCCCATGTCTGATCAACCCCGTGTGCTCTTTGCAGTGAAAGATCACATTGCCTACGTCACCATGAACCGTCCTGAGAAGCATAACGGCCTGGATATGGCCATGTTTCGTGACATGATTGCCACCGCAAAAAAAATCCGGAAGGATCGCTCGATTCGCTGTGTCATTCTCTCCGGAAATGGCTCGTCTTTTTGCTCAGGACTGGATTTTCAGGCCGTCAACAAAGACCCGGGCATAGTGGCAAAAGTCTTTCTTAAATTGCCGTGGACCAAACAGAATATTGCCCAGGAGATAGCCCATTGCTGGCGAGACCTGCCGGTCCCGGTTATCTCCGTTATTCACGGTAACTGCTTTGGTGGTGGGATGCAGATTATCCTGGCCACGGATTATCGTATTGCCAGGGCGGATGCCAGCCTTGCCATTATGGAGATGAAGTGGGGCCTGATTCCTGATATGAGTGGTATGGTTA
Organism: Thalassotalea sp. G20_0; assembly: GCF_017744175.1. Classification (NCBI taxonomy): domain Bacteria; kingdom Pseudomonadati; phylum Pseudomonadota; class Gammaproteobacteria; order Alteromonadales; family Colwelliaceae; genus Thalassotalea; species Thalassotalea sp. G20_0. Next base: position 117,356 of record NZ_JAGHQV010000006.1, read on the forward strand.
CACTCTCCCGGCTGACCCGTATTGATATTGCCCAGGAGCTGACCATGACCGGGCGTAAATTCACTGCCCGGGAGGGGCACGGGTTCGGTTTGGTCAGCCGGTTGGCTGATGACCCGATGGCGGCAGCAGAACAGCTTGCCCAAACGATTTGCAGGCAATCGCCGGATGCCGTTGCCGCAGCCAAATACCTGTTCAGAAAAACCTGGAAGGCCGACACCTGGAAAGCCCTGCGCTGGGAGCGTTGGGTTCAGGCACGCCTGCTGGGGCGTAAAAATCAGCGCATTGCCATGAAAAATGGTCTGAGTAAAACAGACGATCCTCTGCCGTTTATTGACCGGCGCTCATTTTGACAGGCAACCGGCCTATATAATCTTTGCTACAAATCCCCATGACCAGCTTTGCCGGTCATGGGGATTTTATTGCTAAAGCCTGCATCTGATAAAGAGGTCGTCGTCTACCAGGCATTCGTCCATCATCTTTTTCTGGCTTATAGAAATACAATTGACAAAAGTCTTTGGATTATCTTCCGGGTTCGGATGCTTGATGACGTTTTCGGCAATAAAAATGACATCACTGTGTATCACCCCACCCCTCCTGCCAAGGATTTCAAATAAAATAGATCCGGAGAATTGCTGAGTCTGAATCGGATCATAAAGCGATGGCATAAGCCCTATGGACAGACCGATATCCCGATCCTGATCTGCGCTATCACCAGTAAGATAAATTCGTGCATACAATGCATGTCCTTTAATTGAATGAAACAAGGGACTGATGAGTTGTTGACTATCACCACTCCTGATCTTATCCAGCTCATTTTTGAAACCGGGTATCTTCCAGAGTAAAACGCCGTTGCCGGTGGTTGCTTTGTGGATTTGTAGTTCCAGCTCAAGCTTTTGTATTTGTGATTGCTGGCTAACAATGGCTCTGCACAGTTCATCGATGCTATCGGCCTGGTTTTGACAGGCACGCCTTAGCCCGGCAAAGCCATTGAGTACCTCCCCAAACTGTTTAACCATGGCTTCGTACTGGGCATAGGCTATGGTCGGAGTTGCCAGTACCCCTGCTGATGCTCCTTCAGTCTCGCTGGTTGCAGTGGTTGGCTCAGGCAGTATCAGCGGGTTGACCCCGGGCTTATTGAAAACAGATGCCAACGTCCGGGCGGGATGTTCACCATCATTATGGTAATGGGCAGGCAGTTCATGCAGAGACAGCCACTGGCCGCATTCGATGCCCGGAGGAGAATCTTCAGCGCCCTGCAAATTATTCAGCATGACACCTCTGGCACAGGCAACCTCCAGGCTTTTCGACAACTCAGTCAACACCTGGCACTGTGCAAACTGATTAATGTCAGGACAAAATTTTCTGGCACATCGAATGTCAGCGGGCAGGGGCAAGACATCACTGTCGTCTTGGTCAGGTGCCGTAGATGGCGACTGCCTGGCCAGGTCTATGACCCCGCAATGCTGATCACCCTGAGCGCTCTCCGGCGGGAAGGGTGCGCTTTCAATAACATGGGAAGGATCATAAATTTTAGTTGAGTCTCGCGTCTTGAGTGACTTACTGGTTAAATTTGAACACGGGAAGCAATACAGCTGTGGCAACAGATCAGCGTCAGCTGGCCTGCACCTGAAGCAGGCACCACTGGTGGTTCGGAATAATATTGAAGTTTTTTCTTCGGATGACCGGTGAGCAGGGGCTTTATCTTTGCCCTCAGTATTGAGCGGCGGTGGCTCAACCTTGCCAGAGTCAACGGGAGTGGAATGGGCAGGATAAAAAAACATATACACCAACTCCTCTGGTCAGGCATTAAAAAAACCTTGAAAAGAATAAATCTGTAAAATGACCGTCAGGGCATACGCCCTCCGTCATTGGGACTTATTGACAACAAATCAGATATTTGGTTCACCGGGCAAAATGACCGGATGCTGCTGCGATCCTGATGCCTGACCAATTACAGTACTCTGGCATTATATTTTGGTGATTTGATGTACGTTATGTTATAACGATTTGCATTTTGAGATTGGGTGCTGATCCCTCCGGAACAGGGTGAGGGCAATACCGAAAGGAATCGCAGAAGATGATCATCAGCCTTTGCCGGACAGCCCGTGGAAAAGACAGCAAACAATTGCTGTCTGCTCTTATGGTGGTTGTCTATCTGCTGGTGGTGCACTACACACTGAGTCACGTTCATACGGCTTTGGAGGAAAATCAGCAATCTGAAATATTCTGGCAGCATCCAGTTATTTCGATGGTCGATGATGCCAGTGATCACCAGCACAATGAGCACCCACATTCATCGGCCTGTATGCTGGTGTCTCAAGCCGCTTCACCCGTTCATTGGTGCAAAGTAAAGGTGCGGTTTGCTGCGGTACTTAACGACCGTCCCTATCGCTTATCAATCCATTCTTCCACGCCAACCAAAAGACATACGCGCGCACCACCTGCTTACCAGGTCTGAAGTTTAATGGTTCATCACTTATTTTTTCTTTCTTTCAGGAATTGTGTATGCGTTGTGTTGCAAAAGTGGCCGCTGTTGCCTGTGCCCTGATATCAGCAGGTGTTTCCGCTGATGGGCATCGTCATGCCGGTGCCCATGTACATGGAGCCGGTCATTTGAACTTTGCCATTGAAGGTCGTCAGGTTCATATTGAACTGGAAACGCCGGGGTTCGATATTCTTGGCTTTGAATCCATCCATTCGGACGCTCAGCGCAGGCAACTTAAAGATGCCCTGCAAGAACTGGAAAAAGACGATTTATGGTCTTTTACACCAGCGGCGTCTTGCAGGTTGAAAACGGCATCGGTTTCGGCCAATGGTGAGCATGGAGAAGACCATTATGGGGATGCAGATGGACACTATGATTCCCACCATGACAAACATGGACATGATGACCACCATGCAGATGACCACCATCACAGTCATGGGCACGAGGACCACCATGGCGATGGTCACCATGAGTCAGCGCATATGGATATTGCCGCTACTTATGTTTATGAGTGTGCCAATATTACCGGGCTCAACAGCATCTCTACCCGATTGTTTCAGCGGTTTGCAAACAGTGAACAGTTGAAGGTTCAGGGCTTTACCGATTCTGGCCAGATAGCCGGTCAGATGAGCCGTGAGCGACCAGAGGTGCGCTTCTGATATGAGTAGTCTCGGTCAACCGGTGATTCAGGTGATTTATCTAAAGGATGTCCAGTTTGGCTGGCAGCCGGGGACAATGGTTCTGGATATACCGGAGCTGTTGATCAATCAGGGTGAGAAGGTGTTTATCCGGGGGCCTTCAGGGTCGGGTAAAACGACGCTGTTGGGGCTTCTGGGTGGTGTGCTCACACCGGTTGCCGGTTCTGTCGCTGTGCTGAGAAACGACATTGGTCGTTTCTCCCCGGCACGCCGGGATCATTTCCGGGCAAATCATATCGGTTTTATCTTTCAGATGTTTAACCTGATCCCTTACCTTTCTGTAGTTGACAATGTCACACTGCCGCTGGGGTTTGCCAGCAAGCGCCGTGAAAACGTGCAATCCATGGGCGTTGATGCCAGACAGGAAGCGATTCGACTGCTAAACCATCTGGAGCTGAGCGATACGCAGTTGCTGCAAAGGCCAGTGACGGAACTCAGTATTGGCCAGCAGCAGAGAGTGGCGGCAGCCAGAGCGTTGATTGGCCGTCCTGATCTGGTGATCGCAGATGAGCCCACCTCGGCGTTGGACAGCGATACCCGTGAGGCATTTATTCGTCTGCTGTTTGCTGAGTGTGAGGCTGCTGGCAGTACGCTGGTTTTTGTCAGCCATGACTCTGCCCTGGAAGCCTTGTTTGATCGCTCTGTGGCCTTGAATGAAATTAACCGGGCCAGTCAACATCGGCCTTTAGACCCGCCGGAGGTGGTGTAATGTCAATACTTCATCTGGCGGTGAAAAGCCTGAGTAATCGCAAAACCACGGCATTGCTGACCATTTTCTCCATTGCCATCAGCGTGGCTTTGTTGCTGGGTGTGGAAAGAGTGCGGGTTGAGGCCCGGAACAGTTTTACCAGTACCGTGTCCGGTACCGATCTTGTGGTCGGTGCCCGCAGCAGTTCGCTTAATCTGCTGCTCTATTCGGTGTTCCATCTGGGTAATGCAACCAATAACATTACCTGGGAAACCTACCAGGAACTCTCCTCCAATAAGGCCGTCGCCTGGACTATTCCTATTGCCCTGGGGGACTCTCATCAAGGCTATCGTGTGGTGGGTACTGCTCAAACCCTGTTTGAACACTTCCGTTTTGGTGGTGATCAGCCCATCAGTTTCAAAAATGGTAAGCCATTTGATGATCTCTATGATGCGGTGATTGGTTCTGAAGTGGCAGCGGTTCTTGGCTATCAGGTTGACCAGGAAATAGTGCTCAGTCACGGTGTTGAAAGCCGGAGCCTGCAGACGCATCAGGATAAACCCTTCAGGATTTCTGGTGTGTTAAAGCCCACCGGCACCCCTATGGATCGAGTGGTAATGATCTCTCTGGAGGGGATTGAGGCGTTGCACATTGACTGGGTCAATGGGGCGGCACCTAATGCACTGTTCTCGGTTTCTGCCGACAGGGCACGGGCCATGGATTTGCAACCGTCCAGCATTACCGCCTATTTTGTTGGTTTGAAGTCCCGGGTGGCAGCTTTTCGGTATCAGCGGGCAGTGAATGAGTATCGCCAGGAAGCGCTGACGGCTATTTTACCGGGTGTTGCCCTCGGCGAGCTCTGGCAGTTGGTGGGTTCAGCGGAAAAGGCATTGCTGGCGGTTTCCGTGATGGTGGTGATTGCGGGATTGGTTGGCATGCTGACCACCATTCTGACGTCGCTTAATGAGCGGCGCAGAGAGATGGCCATTCTCCGTTCAGTAGGGGCCCGGCCCTGGCATATCTTTACCCTGATGATGACCGAGTCCCTGATCTATGCCATCACTGGTACACTGTTGGGCTTCCTGCTGATGTATGGAATGCTGTTCGCCATTCAACCGGTATTGCAAATGCAGCTGGGTTTGCACATTACCATTGCGTTACCGGGGATGTTTGAGTGGATTCTGGCGGCCGCCATTGTTATCTCGGCGACCATACTGGGTGCAGTGCCTGCCTGGCGGGCCTATAAACATTCATTGGCGGATGGTCTGACGGTCAGGCTGTAGGAGACAAATAATGATAGCTGGAAGACAACACCCTGGCTGGATGGCCGTGGTGCTTATGCTGGCTTTTATGCCGGTGGATTTTGCCATGGCTGCAAGCCCTGAAAAGCCTGCGATCAAAGAGATCAACTGGGATGACCTGATGCCGCCGGTGGATGAGGAAATTGTCCGTAAATATGAGGCGGGTGAAATCAGTCAGGAAGAGGCTATTGAGTATATTGATGAGCTGGGCAAGATTCCGGTAGAAAGCATGAATCAGCAACGGGTTAAAATTCCCGGTTACCTGGTGCCGCTGAATATTGGCAAGGATCAATCAGCCACAGAGCTGTTGCTGGTGCCAACCCTGGGAGCCTGTATTCATGTACCGCCACCGCCACCCAACCAGACCATTTTTGTCCGCTATGACCAGGGCATAAAAGTCACAGAAGCGGGCTACACCCCTTACTGGCTGGAAGGAGTGATCAGGGTTGAAAACAATACCTCCGAGTACACCGACGTTGTCTATGCCATAACGGTGGAGAGTTTGAAGGAGTTTGAATAGAGAGAGAATGCTTTGCCCTGATGCTCCGGGGTAAAGCATGTTTCCCCGACAACAGTGCCGTGTAATGGGGCATTTAATGATAACTTGTGAAGACTTCCCCCAATCGTGTTATAACATCCTATCTCGACTGGCTCCTCTGATAACCGTACTGGCGAGTGACCATGGAACCCACACTGCATTCTGCTACGTCCCCCATTGTCAGTGAAATTGCTGAACTTCTGATGTCCAGGGGCTGGACCCTGTCTACCGCTGAATCGTGTACCGGTGGTGGTATAGGTCATGCCCTGACTGTGTTGCCGGGAAGCTCGGCCTGGTTTGAAGGTGGTGTCATCTGCTATGCCAATGGCGTAAAGGCCAATCTCCTGCATGTGCCGACATTATTGCTGAATAAATACGGTGCGGTCAGTGAGCAGGTGGCTATCGCCATGGCCCGGGGGGTCCGCAAGCTGTTGGCAACGGATATCTCCATAGCCGTGACCGGCGTTGCCGGACCGGGGGGCGCAACACCGGAAAAACCTGTGGGAACCGTCTGGATTGCCTGGAGTACCGGCCAGGAAACCGCTGCAAGGCACTTCCATCTTGAGGGTGATCGTGATCAGATCAGGGCGCAAACGGTTGTTCAGGCGTTGCTGGGTGTTCTGACCCTGTTGACCTGAGGCAAGTTAACCTGAAAAAAGATTCCTTCCTGTCGAAGCGAATAAATATACTGGACAAATACCCAGTATCTGTTTAAATATACAGTATTAATTATTGAGCTGTTCCTGATGAAATCAGAATCGAACTGAGGGCGTGAAAAAATGGATGATAACAGAAAAAAAGCGTTGGCAGCAGCACTTGGCCAGATTGACCGACAGTTTGGTAAAGGTGCCATCATGCGGATGGGGGATCAGAAGCAGGAAGCAATTCCCGCAATTTCTACCGGTTCTCTGCAACTGGACATTGCCCTGGGCATTGGTGGCCTGCCGAAAGGCCGTGTTATTGAAATTTTCGGTCCTGAATCTTCCGGTAAAACCACGCTGACCCTGAGCGTTATTGCCCAGGCCCAGAAGCACGGTGCCACCTGTGCCTTTGTTGATGCAGAACATGCCCTGGACCCACAGTACGCCGGCAAGCTGGGTGTAAATGTGGATGACCTGTACGTCTCCCAGCCGGATACCGGTGAGCAGGCGCTGGAAATCACCGATATGCTGGTCCGTTCCGGTGCTGTCGATGTCATCGTTGTTGACTCCGTCGCTGCCCTGGTACCCAAGGCTGAAATTGAAGGTGATATGGGGGACTCCCATGTTGGTCTGCAGGCCCGTCTGATGTCCCAGGCACTGCGTAAGCTGACCGGTTCCATCAAACAGACCAACTGCATGGTCATCTTCATTAACCAGATTCGTATGAAGATCGGTGTTATGTTCGGCAACCCGGAAACCACTACCGGCGGTAACGCACTGAAATTCTACTCTTCTGTACGTCTTGATATTCGTCGTACCGGTTCGGTGAAGCAGGGCGACGAGGTGATCGGTAACGAAACTCGCGTTAAAGTGGTGAAGAACAAGGTATCGCCACCATTCCGTCAGGCTGAATTCCAGATTCTCTATGGCCAGGGCATCTACCATATGGGCGAAGTGATTGATCTGGGTGTCAAGCTGAAACTGGTGGACAAATCCGGTGCCTGGTATGCCTATAAGGGAACCAAGATTGGTCAGGGTAAAGCCAATGCTGCCCAGTATCTTTCTGATAACCCCGAAGTGGCGGCTGAAATCGAATCCCAGATCCGTGCTGAGTTAATGAGCACCCCGGAGAAGGACGCTGCAAAAAAAGCCGAAGCTGACGCCGGAAAAGGTGCTGACAAAAAAGGTGCTGACAAAAAAGGCGACGACGATGCAGCGGCAAGTGTACAGCAGGACGAGCTGCTGGCTGAGTAATTGAATGTCTGCTGATGTCATTCAATCGGTAAACGATGTCCGCCGGGCTGCCATGGATCTACTGGCCCGGCGGGAACATGGTTTTACCGAACTGGCCCGAAAACTCTCGGGCCGTTTTCCCCGGGAACTGGTATTTGATGCGCTTACCCGCTTGCGGGAAGAACGGTTGCAAAGTGATGACCGCTTTGTTGAAAGTTTTGTCTACAGTCGTCAACAGCGGGGCTACGGTCCGGTTCGTATTAAATCGGAACTGTTTCAGAAAGGGGTTGATAGCGAGTTGATCGGTCAATACCTGCTGGAGCAGGACGATCACTGGGATGAACTGGCAAAAACGGTAAAAGAGCGAAAGTTTGGTGCCTCTGCACCCCGGGACCATAAAGAAAAAGCCCGGCAGACCCGATTTCTGGCCCAGCGTGGCTTTTCCATGAGCCAGATATACTCCGCTTTCTCTTCTTCATAACCACCAATCTCACAAATGCCCATGGCGCGTGAAAATATTTTGCGCCACCCCCAGGAATGAAAATGGTTACGCAAAATATTTTTCACGGCAAAGAAGGTGTCTTAACCTAATGCCTGCTGCGAAGGGTGATTGTCATCAGTGCCGTTTGCCGGAGTATGCCTGTATCTGCCAGTTAATCCCAAAGGCTGAGTCTGCTGCCTGCTTCTGGCTGATTACCCACGATAAAGAGTTTGATAAGCCAACCAATACGGGCAAATTGATTCAGGCGGCGATACCCGGAACCCGCATATTTAACTGGAGCCGGACCTCCCCGGATAAGGTGTTGTTGGAACTGCTGGACGATCCGGACTGGTTGCCAGTGCTGTTGTTTCCGAAGGAATATGCAGCCCAGAGTAATACAAGGCAATGGCATGATAATTCCGGGGGTGAACGTAAGGTTGCCTTCATTATAATTGATGCAACCTGGCAACAGGCCAGGAAAATGTATCGTCAAAGCCCCTGGCTGCATGGTTTGAATTTGCTGAGCTTGCAGCCTGAAGAACCATCCATCTACCGTCTCCGACGCAATCGTCAGGAGCAGCACTTGTGTACCGCTGAAGTGGCAGCAAGAGCGCTTGGCGAGCTGGGCGAAAACACCAATCGCCAGCTGATGGAAGCCCTGGTTCAAGTCTATTGCGACCGCTATCTATGGGCACGCAAAGGCCAGCGAAGGGATGAGGATTCGCGCTCTCTGCGCATACTTGAACAGTACCGCTCTGGCGCTCAATAGACCGTCAGTGAAAAAAGCCCGGTAAAAAGCCTGTTAATGATGGGGCGAGGTGATCATTTTTTCCCGCCATTCCTATATAATCCCCGGTTTGCGTAAATTTACTATGAAAAGGCTGCTCATTGTGATTGTGCTGCCATTTTTGTGTTTGGGAGTGAGCGGCTTTTCCGCTCATGGCTGTCAAGAGATAACTCCCCCGGTGGGAACTGTATATGAAGACTAACGAAATACGTTCTGCTTTTCTGGAATACTTCAGGGAAAACGGCCATGAAGTGGTTGCCAGTAGCTCTCTGGTACCCCATGACGACCCAACCCTGCTGTTTACCAATGCCGGGATGAACCAGTTCAAAGACACTTTTCTGGGTCGTGAGCCGCGTGACTACAACCGTGCCGCCACTTCCCAGAAGTGTGTGCGTGCCGGGGGCAAGCACAATGACCTGGATAACGTCGGTTATACCGCCCGTCACCACACCTTCTTTGAAATGCTGGGTAATTTCAGCTTTGGCGATTACTTCAAGAAAGAAGCGATCCACTTTGCCTGGAACTTTCTGACCGGCACGCTGAAACTGCCTAAAGAGCGTCTTTGCGTCACCATCTATGCCTCTGACGATGAAGCCTGCAATATCTGGTTAAACGACATTGGTATCGCCGCTGAGGATATTATCCGTATTGGTGATAACAAGGGAGCGCCTTACGCTTCCGATAACTTCTGGCAGATGGGCGATACGGGCCCCTGTGGTCCCTGCACCGAAATTTTCTATGATCACGGTGACCATATCTGGGGTGGCCGTCCGGGTACGCCAGAAGAAGACGGTGATCGCTTTATTGAAATCTGGAATATCGTATTTATGCAGTACAACCGTCAGGCCGACGGTGACATGCAACCACTGCCCAGGCCATCGGTTGATACCGGCATGGGCCTGGAGCGTATTGCCGCAGTGATGCAGCATGTCAACAGCAACTACGAGATTGATCTGTTCCAGTCTCTGCTGAACGATGCTTCCGGGATTATCGGTGGCGTTGCCACCACGGAAGCGTCCCTGCGGGTTATTGCTGACCATATCCGCTCCTGCAGTTTCCTGATCAGTGATGGCGTTATGCCCTCCAATGAAGGTCGGGGCTACACGCTGCGCCGGATTATCCGTCGTGCCTGCCGTCATGGCCACAAGCTGGGGGCCAAAGAATCCTTCTTTTATAAGCTGGTGGCTTCACTGGTGCAGTTGATGGGTGGCGCTTATCCGGATCTGGCGAAGAACCAGGCGCACATCGAGCGGGTTCTGCTGCAGGAAGAGGAACAGTTTACCCGTACCCTGGATAAAGGGATGAAACTGCTGGAAGAGAGCATTGCTGCTCTGAAGGCCAGTGGGCAGGGAGATGTGATCTCCGGTGAAACACTGTTCACCTTGTATGATACCTACGGTTTCCCGGTGGATCTGACGGAAGACATTGCCCGTGAGCGTGAGCTGAAAGTGGATATTGAGGGTTTTGAACAAGCACTGGAGGCTCAGCGTGAACGTGCCCGTGCATCCAGCAAGTTTGGTGTTGATTACAACGACCAGCTGGTGATCGAAGGCTCAACCACTTTTACCGGCTACGAGAACACGGCGGGTCAGGCTCGGGTTCACTCCCTGTTTGTTGGTGGTGAGCAGGTAGAGCAGATTGCTGAAGGCCTGCAGGCAACGGTTATTCTCGAACAGACGCCATTCTATGCAGAGTCTGGCGGCCAGGTGGGTGATACCGGCCTGCTGAATTTTGCCACCGGCTCTGTCCGTGTAGTGGATACCCGGAAGCAGGGTGATCACCACCTCCATATTGTCGAAGTGGTATCTGGTGAACTTAAGCCTGGCGATGAAGTATCCGCCGATGTTGATGCAGACAAGCGCCATGCTACCTCACTGAATCACTCGGCAACGCACCTGCTGCACGCGGCCCTGAGACAGGTGCTGGGTGATCATGTAACCCAGAAAGGTTCTCTGGTTGATCCGGAGCGTCTGCGCTTTGACTTCTCTCACCTTGAAGCGGTGAAGCCGGAAGAGTTAAAAACCATTGAAACGCTGGTGAATGAACAGATCCGTGCCAACACTCCGGTACAGACTGAACTGATGGATATGGACGCAGCCAGGGCAAAGGGAGCCATGGCATTGTTTGGTGAAAAGTACGCTGACGAAGTGCGAGTACTGACCATGGGCACCGACAACTTCTCCATCGAACTGTGTGGCGGCATTCACGCCAGTCGCACCGGTGATATTGGTGCGTTCCGAATTGTTGCGGAAAGTGGTATTGCCGCCGGTGTGCGTCGTATCGAGGCGGTGACCGGTGCGGGTGCTGAAGCTTTTGTGCAGACGCGCTTTGCCGAGCTGAACAACGCTTGTCGTGTGATGAAAGCCAAACCGGAAAGTCTCGACGCCAAATTGCAGGCGCTGGTTACCCAGAGCAAGAATCTGGAAAAAGAGCTGCAGCAGCTGAAGCAGAAGCTGGCCAGCGCTGGCAGTTCTGACCTGGTTTCTCAGGCGGTTGAGGTAAATGGCGTTAAGCTGCTGGCGACGGAGCTTGAGGGTGTTGACCCCAAATCATTGCGCGACATGGTTGACCAGCTGAAGAACAAACTGGGCTCAGGTATCGTTTTCCTGGCCACCAAAGCGGATGGCAAGGTGCCTCTGGCTGCCGGTGTGACCAAAGATCTGACCGGACGTGTCAAGGCGGGTGATCTGCTGAAGATGGTGGCTGAGCAGCTGGGTGGCAAAGGCGGTGGTCGTCCTGATTTTGCCCAGGGTGGCGGTTCTCAGCCTGAGAATCTTGAAAAAGCGCTGTCGTCTATTAAAGGGTGGCTGGAAGCGCAGTGGTAAGCGGTGTTGTCAGGATGGTTAGCTATTCTGACAAGTCAGTGTAAAAACGGGCTGTTCCCTGTGGGGCAGCCCGCTTTTTATTACTTTGAGGCATACACCCGGGAGGTGATTCATGGTACATTCTGCCATCCACTGAATGATAGAGATGGCAGCTTTTGCTGTCCGGCTTCTGAATGTCTGTATTCTGTAAATTGTGTTGGGCCGTTGCAGCAGGAAGCTGGTACAGGGAAGCTTGATCATCAGGAGGCTGCCCGGGAATAGTGTTCGCAGTAAAATCTCTATTCCCGGTCAGCCTCCGGGTCATGGCTGATTGAAGTAGAACGAATAAAATGGCGCTAATAGTACAGAAATTTGGCGGCACCTCAGTAGGCACCACTGAACGCATTCAGGGTGTTGCTGATAAGGTCAAAGGGTTCCGCGAACAGGGGCACGACGTGGTCGTTGTGGTTTCCGCCATGAGTGGTGAAACCAACCGACTGGTGGAGCTTGCCCGATCCATGCAGTCACAGCCGACGCCACGGGAGATGGATGTTATCCTCTCGACGGGCGAGCAAGTGACCATCGGTCTTTTGAGTATGGCCCTCAATGAGCGGGGCTGTCCTGCAACGTCCTATACCGGTAGTCAGGTAGCTATTGTGACTGACAGTGCCCATACCAAGGCCCGCATCCAGCGCATTGATACCGAGCGTATCGTCAGGGACCTGGAGTTGGGGCGTGTGGTTGTGGTGGCCGGTTTCCAGGGGCGTGACGAAGAAAATAATATCACCACCCTGGGGCGGGGAGGTTCGGATACCACGGCAGTAGCGCTGGCGGCGGCCCTGAAGGCTGATGAATGCCAGATATACACGGATGTCGATGGTGTTTACACCACTGACCCGCGAGTGGTTGAGGGAGCCCGTCGTCTGGACAAGATCACCTTTGAAGAAATGCTGGAAATGGCCAGTCTGGGCTCCAAGGTCCTGCAGATCAGGGCCGTCGAGTTTGCTGGCAAATACAATGTTAACCTGAGAGTTCTGCATACCTTCCAGGATGGCCCTGGAACACTGATTACACTGGATGAGGGTATCGCCATGGAGTCACCGGTAGTTTCCGGCATCGCATTCAACCGAGATGAAGCCAAGCTGACGATTAAGGGCGTACCCGATATTCCCGGTGTGGCATCCCGGATACTGGGCCCGGTCAGCCGGGCCAATATTGAAGTGGATATGATTGTCCAGAATACGGCTGAGGACAAAACCACCGATTTCACCTTTACCGTTCATCGTAATGATTATGAGCGGGCAAAAGTGGTGGTTGAGCAGATTGTTAAAGAGCTGGAAGCCCGTGAATACCACGGTGATATGAAAATCGCCAAGGTTTCCATCGTTGGCGTTGGCATGCGCTCCCATGCGGGGGTAGCCACCAAGATGTTTGAAGCGCTGGCGGCTGAAGGGATTAATATTCAGATCATCTCAACGTCCGAAATCAAGGTTTCCGTTATCATTGCAGAGAAATATCTGGAGCTCGCTGTTCGGGCGCTCCACTCGGCTTTTCAGCTGGACAGGGAACCAATGGAAGATAATGGAGTCTAAACCATCAGTATATTAAAAACCGTGAGCCTCGTAAGGGGGCTCTTCTGCTCCAAACCCACCTGAAATAGCAAGGGTGGAAAGAGCAACAAGTATTTAAAAACAGTCAAAAGTAAAGAGCGTAGAGTGATCAAGCCCACAAATCATTTCCGGCAGGTAGAAATACGAATGGAAATCTTGAACTTGGTGACTAGACTGGTTTTGCTGAATAATTCTTAAGCATGAACGGTTGAGCTGGCATATACTTCATTACTTTGAACTGAGTACTAAAGCAGTTTAAAGGTCAGGCAATTTTAAGGTGAAATAATGTCTGTACTGGGGTTGGTGTCGTGTAATCTCACGCGATCATTTTGGGTGATTTCATCAGCTTCTAACCAATGCACCAGCGTGCTCAGAATTGACGGTTGTTGACTTAACAGAGATGTAAATAAGGAGATTGAAATGCTGATTCTGACTCGCCGCGTAGGAGAGACACTGATGGTAGGGGACGAGGTCACTGTCACTGTTCTGGGTGTTAAAGGTAACCAGGTTCGTATCGGTGTTAACGCACCAAAAGAGGTTGCAGTTCACCGGGAAGAAATTTATCAGAGAATTCAAAAAGAAAAAGAGCACAAGAAAGGCGGAACTGGTCGCTCTTATGAAGAAGATGAAGGTTATGAGACCGGATACGAGTCTGAATCTTACGAGTCTTACTGATAATTATTAAACTGTCGTTTATATCTCTGATTTGATTAAGGGTTTCCCTTTAATCCCCGCAGACAGTTTCAAAAAGCCTGACAGTTTGTCAGGCTTTTTTGTATCTGTATTTGTCCAAATGGTATCGACTGATTGTTCGCACCGCCATGTCTTAAGGAGCTATTCTGCTCAATCAAGGGGGCTAGACAGCATGATTATGACCCTGAACTAAAAAATCTCTTAAGGCAGGAACTTTTGTCAAATGCGCTGATCTACAGTTCAGAAGCTGAATGGTCAGACAGTCAATAAAGGGTGTTTCTGACTCATTGCATCTTTGATTAATCCCCTTTTTGTCAATATGACCGGAGTTATTTATCATGCAACCAACAGCAGCAAGCAATGCTCCTGCGGGCAGATTAGAAGACAGTGGGCAGCAGGTACTTGAGGGGCTGAAAAATCTGCATGGAGCAGCGGCGGCCTTTAACAAACTCATCGCGCAAGCCCCTAAATCGTATCAGGAGACATCGCTGAAACGGTTGACACAAGATCTACCACCTGGACTCATCATAACTACTATCAGTGAACGCAAGATTGGCGGGCTGCATATTTCCATGAGGCAGCGATCATCAGAAGATGGTTTGTCCGGTGCAATGCAACAGCATCAACAGTTACAGGATGTTGCGGTCAATAACAGGCAGCCGGACACAATTGACCCAATGGTGGAAGATATCTTCCACTGCCAGACAGATTATCTGCGATTAAAAGCTAAGTTCGGCTTTAGTTACGGTGTTTTTGATGCCAGTTTCAGCCCGGCGAGTGAGTCCCTGGTTATCCATTGCTGCTCCAGGGATGATTATCGCCTTGGTATCTGGCGACCGGGAACGGATGGCAAATGGCTGGATGAACACAATTGGAAGTCCCTGGCTCCTGATGCTGTCATGCGTTACCAGCTCAACAAGCCGGGACTCACAATCCTGAGTGACAACCACGATGGCAGTGTCCTGGTGAGAAAGAGTAAAGATATTGATCCTGGTCAGGAGGAGGTGGCGCTTGAGCACACCCCCGGAAATGAAGAAAGCCCTAAAGAGATGGCAGGCTTCCGCCCCTTGCAGGACAAGATCATAACCAGGGATGTTCAAACCGGTAAAATCAGTGTATGGGGGGAGGATATCAATGGCCGTTGGACCCCTCTGACCCAGAATAAAGAGATCCGTCACTGGCCGATGAAGGATTCTGTTCAAATGTGCTTCGGGGCCAGGAGCAACTGTTTACTGACTTGCGAGGGCAGAACAGCGACCTTTTGGAGCTGTAATGATGAGAACAAGTGTCTGGAGGAAATAAAGACCATTGAGTGCAACAGCAAGATTTCAAGCGTCCAGTTCAGTGATGATGAGCGGCATGCCCTGATCTTGACCGAGTGTAACGAGGTAGTCTTTGTGGGATGCGATGCTGATGGCAATTGGTTGCAGATTGGGGAAATCAGTCATCCTGAAGGTAGGTTAAATCACCTCAACGAACATGAGGGAAGCGTAGTTTATGCGTCCATTAATGCCACCGGCCAACACACGCTGACTCTTGATAAAGATCGTAAAGCCTTGATTTCTGGCTACGATGATGACGGTGCCTGGGTAGTAAAAACTGAATTGCAGGATTGTGCCTATGCACGATTCAGTCCCTCCGGGCGTAAGTTACGGGCAAGTCTTTATAAACCAGAGGGCAGCAACAGCGAAACCATCTATAGTCCGACCAATGTCAACTATAAAGTCTTCGACTGCAGCAGGCTGAAAGCTCAAACCCTTGAGCACGCAGGCAGTAGCGATATCAGCTTCAGCCCCTCAGAGAACCTGCTTTTGAGCTATGGCTTTAGTTCGAATTATGCCTGCATTTGGGGTGATGATGGGGCAGGTAATCTTGTTGAGAAAGCAAGGGCAGGTAATTATCAGACGGGGATTTCCCGTGCTGCCTTCAACGCTCAGGAGGACAGTGTACTGACCCTTGATTTTGGCAAGAACGTCAAAATTCAGGGCCTTGACAGTCAGGGAAAACTGCAGGAACAACTGCTGGTGGTTCAACATTCAGATTATATTTTTGATGCCCAGTTTTCCCACTCAGGGAGCCTTGCCTATAGCATTAGTTTGGGCACCGCCTGTATTCTGGGGCGTGAAATGAATGGTGAATGGATCAAGCTGGCGCAGACGAACTCGACCCCTGGTGTTTACTGCATCGAAGGAGCCCATTTTAATGGTCCGGAAAACCATTTTCTGACCTATGGCAACAAACTAGACAGGGAGGACCAGCACCAGCCAGGCCTTGTGCAACTTTGGGGTATCGATGATGACGGCAATTGGGTAGAAAAAGACAAGGTAATACTGGATCATAACGTTGGAATGGTCAAGTTTAGCCCCGACGGTGATCATTTATTTATCTACTGCTTCAATGAGCAAAGGGATCCTGCCGATGATTCAAATTTCAGTACTGTTTTAGTCTGGAAGATTCCTGCAACTTCGGGTCAGGAAACAGCACATACCTGAGGCTTTGGAAGATGGTTAGAAAATTTTCCCTGGTTAAAAAAAGACTTGCTTTTCAAAGTGCTCAGGGTAACATAGCCATCGTTCCCGGTGAGGTGGCCGAGCGGCTGAAGGCGCTCCCCTGCTAAGGGAGTATACGGTTTGTAGCCGTATCGAGGGTTCGAATCCCTCCCTCACCGCCATATCTCCTTTGTTTTTTCTAAAAATTTTTCTATTGCTTCTTTGTTGTCATGGATATCTCCATATTGATTTATGGATTTACTCTAACTGTGACGTTTAAATGTTTCCTGTTGAATATAACATCTGGCATTGTCATCTTAATGTCGGAGTGGCTGAGTTCTTTCCTTTCTCATGAAGACGTAGCTCGGCATTTGAGTGCTTGCAGGTTCAAGATATGCCCAGGTATTTCAACCCGGGAAGGTGCTGATCAATTGGGCAATAGCTTTTTGGCAGTTCAGTTACTTTTCTCTTGACTCGTTACTTGCAGTTCTGCTTCCTTCTAAGTCACCTTGAATGTATTTCAAGGCAGTTTGGATGTATTCAGGCAGGAAGGCTCTGTCACGCTTTGGTGGTAAACAATCTCTACCCATTGCGTTTCTTTCAGACTGTAATATTTCATTAGCTATTTCAAGAACGCTGCTATAAGAAGTGCTTTTCTGCAATGTTGGTTCACCTTTCGTTCGTCTATATCTATTAATGGAATTCAGCAATTCAAAGTATTCAGATTCTATTTTGTCTTCTTCGCTTTGCTCATACCAGTCGTTGACTAGCCTGGCCATCTCCGGGTTGACATCCTCAAGTGGATTGTCTGGCTCATTTGGCTGGTCCATTAAAAGGCCTAATCGCAATATATGCATCGTGGCTTCGGTTATGTTGCCGTCAATGGCATCTGCGGCAATAATCAATGCTTGTGCGGTGGTAATCCAGGGCAAATCCAGTTTTTGTATACCCAATAGGTTTTCGGTCCCGTGGATTAATGACACAATTTCGTCAGACTCCCTGTCAAACTCAGGAGCTTTGCAATTAAAATCAACCTCATTGTCACTGTCATCAGATGCTTTACTTTCCGGTGACGGGGTGTGTGTTTCTTTACTGGTATTTTTGGTCTGGGTATCAGCGTAATCCGTGCTTTGTAGCAAAGTATTGGAATCTTGTGTTGCTGATTTGTTCGCGGGAGCATTCAGGGATGATGAGCCTGGTTGATCAGCGGAATGTGACGAAACCGGAACAGGATAACTGTTTGCCGAGTGCTCAGGCCTTGTTGACTGTCCGGGAGGTAAAGGTCTGGCGGCACGATTTTGTACATGTGGTGTTGGGAGGTTTTGCGTCATATAGCTTTTCCAGGCTGTGGTCTGAGCCATTTGCTGCTGGAAATAATCACTACTGGCCGCTGAGTAAGCAAGCTGGGTATTCGGAAAACGTTGCAGTTCGTTTGAGTACATCCAATGGTTCATTTGGTTCGCAGTAAATGAGTTTTGGTAATTGGCACCATTTGAGTTTGTGGATGAATTGCTGTTGTCAGCCATGGTGTTGAGATAAGGTTTTGTGGGAGTAAACGCACCAAATTTTGCCTGATGACTCAAGTCCTGATTTAGCAGACGCTTTCTTGAGGGTGAAAGGAGAGGGTTTGGTATAAAGTTTTTTGATTGTGTGATTGTTGGTGTGAGGGGCTGCTGTCCGTAGCCCATGATACTGGCATTTGCGCCTGCTCCGAATCCAGGGTACGAAGTATGAAAGGCTTGATTGCCCTGCGAAAAGTGCCAGAAGGCTGGCTCTTTCGTGTCTGAAAACCACGTGCCCGGATAAATAGAATGACTGGCATAAATGTTCGCAGGCTGGTAAGTCGTAAAGGATGAGCCGGTCTTGCCCATTTGATTTTGTGGTGGAACGGATGGTTTGTCACAAATCTCACTCAGGAGGTCAGTAATTTCGTTTTGTGTTTGTAGATCTGTTGTGGGTTTTGCCGACACCTGGTTACATAGTGCCCTGTCCAGATGGCTGTCAGAGCGAGTAATCTGATGGGCTGCTATGGGCTGGTAGGACTGGCTGGGTGAGGTCAGGGAGGTGTTACTGTATCGGTTGGTTGCCGGGTAGTTCAGGGGCTGCTGATTAAAATATGGCTGGTGTGCATAGTCAGCTTTAACTCTACCGGGCTGTAACGGGTTGCTTGAAGGTTGTTCTGAATGACAGCAATGCAGATCGGGCTTCAGGCCTTCTGTTCGAATGGTTCTGGTGATTTTAATCCGTTCATGTTGAACGGCTCCGTTTGGATCTGTGCCATTGGTAGCAGATTGACCATAAGCTGTTTGCTTTGGCGCGGAGCTTGTCGGGTAATAAATACTGCTTGTCTGGTGAGGGAAACCTGGATTCATAAAGTCAACCAACTTTTTAATTTAATTTAAATGGTCATAAAGAGACCCATTCATGACTCATAAGTTCAAAATGATAATCTCCCGGCGTTGGAAATAGGAAAGCCCGGTGCCGTACAACTACTGATCCATAACAAGATGAGCAGGGATGACCTCCTGTTTCGGTGGTCACGAAAGTGAGTATCCAAGACAGAAAAGTCTCGTCAGCTTCCCAATAAAGGTGGTGAGTAATCAGGCCATTTACGCAGAATTATTCCAAAGATATTCCTGGTGCCCGTCGTTATCGAGTGGATGATCCTTGACTATATCGCTTTTATCTTTTCCATTTTCATACTCAATTCTGTAGGCTGTATGTCTCTTATAAAAACGACAAAGTACAGAGATCTCCTGAGTTTATGAATAATCAATTTGATGTGATTGTATTCGGAGCGACCAGCTTCGTTGGACAACTACTTTGCCAGTACCTGGTTGACAGGTTTAACGACAATGACCAGGAGCGCCTTAATTGGGCGATAGCAGGGCGCTCTCAAGCCAAACTGGCTCAGTTAAAGCAGAAATTACAACAGCCTGAGCTACCTGTGCTGCTGGCTGACGCTGCTGATGAGACTGCATTGAAAGCATTGTGCCAGCAAACCCGGGTCATTGTTTCGACAGTGGGACCTTACGCACTTTACGGCGAATCACTGGTCAAGACTTGTGCAGAAAGTGGTACTGATTATTGCGACCTGACCGGAGAGGTGCAATGGATCCGACAGATGTTGGACCGGTATGAGGAAACGGCACGAAACAGTGGTGCACGCATTGTCCATTGCAGTGGTTTTGACTCAATACCTTCTGATATGGGCGTGTACTTTACCCAGAAAAAAGCCAGGGAAGTGTTGGGTTCATTCTGTTCAGATATCAGCATGCGGGTGAAAGCCGCCAGGGGTGGTATATCCGGTGGCACGCTGGCCAGTATGACTAACCTCACCCGTGAGGCGGCAAACAACCCGGCATTACGCCGACAGTTGGCCAACCCTTACCTGCTCTGCCCAGAAAATGAAGGCTTGAAGGCCAGGCAGGAAGTTGTCAAAACACCGACGTATGATTCCGGCTTTGGGGCCTGGTTGGCACCTTTCATTATGGCTGGCATTAATTCCCGGGTGGTCCTTCGTTCCAATGCATTGGCAGAATACCCTTATGGCAGGGATTTCAGGTACAGCGAAGCCATGCTTATGGGGGCTGGTTTCAAGGGTCGTCTGCGGTCCAATGTTGTGGTCGCCGGGCTGGGGCTGTTTATGCTTGCCATGATGATTAAGCCAACCCGCTGGTTTATGGAGCGATTTGTCTTGCCAAAACCGGGTGAGGGCCCTTCTCCCAAAGTCCAGAAAACCGGGTTTTATGATATTCGCTTTCTGGGCAAAACGGCAGATGGCCAGGAGATTCGCACCCGTGTTGTCGGCCAGGGCGATCCGGGCTATGGCTCTACCGCCAGAATGCTGGGACAGGTGGCAGCAGGATTGGCCCTGGACTTTCACGATAACCGGCAGAAAAGCGGTAAGGCGGGTGGTTTCTGGACAACGTCCACCCTGTTTGGTGACCGGCTTATTGAGCGGCTGGAAAAAGATGCTGAGGTCAAGTTTGAAGTTGTTGATTAGAATCAGGAGGCTTTTAGCAACGTTGGTGTGATGCCTGTCCATCGGATGAAGGCCCTGCGAAAGTTACTCGTGTCACTGAAATTTAACCATTCAGCTACCTGCTCATTGCTGTAGCCCCGGTAGTTGAACAGATAGACAGCCACCTGTTTGCGCACAATATCCTGTAATGCCTGGAAATGGGTGCGGTGTTTCTTCAGTTTCCTTTTCAACGTGGCCGGACTCATACAGAAGGCTGATGCTGTTTGCTCAAGTGAGGGAGAGTGTCTGACTTCCCGGTACAGGAAATCAACGACGGCAGCAATGAACAGGCTGCCATTTTGTTCAGATCCAGCCTCACATCGCTGTTTTGCCACTTCATAAGCGGTTGCCTTGCCATTGGGCCAGGCCTGAAAAAGGCAGTCTTTTGGGATGACGATCGAATCTGCCTGGGCATTAAAGGTTATGTTTTCGCCAAGATGAACATGGAACTGCTCGATATATTCAGGCGGTGATTGGCTGATGTTGTATTTCCAGACCGGTTTATTACCTGACAGCCAGCGGCTTAGCTGGCTGATGGCTGCCATCATGGTTTCCAGTACAAACCGGTCGTTCTCCTGCAGACCACAGGTGTCAAAGAAACGGATGTGGCAAAACTGGTCATCCATTTGCATATGCATGGCCAGTAACGGAGAGGAGGTCAGGGAATCGCAACAGAGCATTTTCAGCGCTTGATAGAGATTGCCTGAGCAGAGCAGGGCTTCGGTCAAGTTGCCGTAGTTTCCGGGAAACAGCCGGTGGCCAAATAGAAAACTGATATCATCACTTTTGAGCAGCTTTCTGGTATTGCTGATAAGCTGAAGAAACTGCTCAGGACTGATTATCTCATTGCCGGTAATAATATCCTCGTAAAATAGCCCGGTATGCCGCAGTAACCGATGCTTTTCGACACCCCGACTGCTTGCCAGATCAATCAATACCGCCGGTTGCTGGTGCGCTTTTATAAATCGACTGTCGTTTTCCAGCCACTGCTTTTGTCGTTGTATCTCCATATTACTGTTGGCTACATCCATTTTTTACCCGGTCAGGAAAACTGATTGATCTGGGCTGCGCCCGGCTCGCAGGTCAGTCCGGTTAAGAGGAGTGATACCTGGTTTTCTGTCCACGGGTTTTTATTGTTATTAAAAGCTGATGACAGCAATTACACAGGGCAATTATTAATAATTTGTTACAGATTGATGAAGGTTTGATTGCTCAGGCTTGATATGGATTGCCAGTCAAATCAGCTCAGTAAGATAAAGCGAAATAGTGAGAAAAATATTGCAAGAGGATGATGGAATCATTCATCGACCTGTCAGAGCTTAATAAAACTGTCATGGCTCTCTATATTGCCAGTAGGGTGTGCCAGTCATATCGGCCCAAAAATGGCATTGAACCGTTATCGGAATAGCCTTTATCAAGGGTGTGAAAAACCTCTGTAATAAAACTGTCAATTGATCGTCCTAGGGTAAGCCTCCATAAGACTTACAAAAAAACAAATGGAATTTACCGGGGCGATTCATGAAATCATGTTCAATGAATAACAACCTGTTCAGGCCTGCTGTGCTGGCTCTGGCGATCAGCTCGTCAATATACCCAATGGTTGCTGAAGCGGCTGGCAAGGTTGCAGGGCGGTTAATGACTGAAGGGCGTCAGGTGGCATTGCAGGGAGCTTCAGTCCGTCTGGAAGAATTAAACCTGGAGACATCAACCAATCGTGAAGGAACGTTTACGTTCCCTGTTGTTAAAGCGGGTAAGTACACCTTAACGGTTCAATACCTGGGAGCAGAAACCCTGGCCAGGACAGTGACGGTGAAAGATGATCAGACATCAAGCGAGATATTTGAGCTGGCCATGGCCGGTGCAACCGAGGAAGTGCTGGTTGTAGGTCATGCCGCTAACCTGAACCGGGCCCTGAACCAGCAGAGAGTTGCCGATGGGATTATCAGTGCCGTTAATGCCGATGCTATCGGACAGCTTCCCGATGCCAACGTGGCAGAAGCCTTGCGTCGGGTGTCCGGTGTCTCGGTTGAAATGGATCAGGGTGAAGGACGTAAGGTCAGTATTCGAGGATTGTCACCTGACCTTAACTCGGTTTCTATCAATGGGGTGATGGTGCCCTCACCAGACAGCGGTGACCGTGCCGTTAATCTCGATGTTGTGTCGTCGGAGTTGCTGGAGTCTCTTCAGGTCATCAAAACCCTGACTCCGGATATGGACGCTGACGCCATTGGTGGCACTGTGAATATCAAAAGCCTGTCTGCTTTTGACCGGGATGGCTTTTTTTACAAAGTCAGTGGTGATGGATCCCACCATGGGGACACCGGGCAGAATAGCCCGGGGCTGGCGGCCACTGTCAGTGATATTTTCAGTGTGGGAGAGGGTCAGGATAATTTTGGCGTGGCAGGAGCCTTCAGCTGGAATAAGCGTCAATTCGGTTCTGAAAATATAGAGACCGGTGGGGCATGGAATTTTGATAACACGCCGCCGTTACTCGATGAAGTTGAGCTGAGGAACTACGACATTGAACGTGAACGGCTGGGAGCCACGCTGAATGTTGATTACCGGCCGGATAACGATAATGACCTCTACCTGAGAACCCTGTACAGCGAGTTTAAAGACACTGAACTGAGGGATCGGGTGACAATGGCGTTTGCTGGCGGTCTGGCAGAAGGGGTTACAGGCGCTCTTGATGGTGGTGAAGCGCAACGGGAGCTGAAAGATCGGGAAGAGATCCAGCAGATTGTCTCTGCTGTGGTTGGGGGCAGCTCCCGTCACCGGGAGTGGACCATGGAATACAGTGCCAGCTTCAGCCATGCCGAAGAGAAAAAGCCAGACAGTGTCGAGTCTGTTTTTGAAGCAACAGGCATTACCGGCAACTTCAGCTATACCGATGGAAGCCAACCGGTTGTCGTCGGGCCCGATGACTTTTACCGGGCATCCGGTTACACATTTACGGAAGCTGAAAAATCCACCGCCGAGACCGATGACCAGATTGTCAGTGTGAAGCTGGATCTTTCCAAAGACTTCCACTGGCAGAATCATCCGGCCATGGTGAAGTTTGGTGGCAAGGTCAGTCGTCGTGACAAAAAAGCTTCGGAAGATGTCTGGCTGGTGGAAAATATTAATCAGCCGATGACCGGTTTCGTCAATGGTGGTGTGGATTATTCATTGAGTAACTTTGGTCCGTCGGTTAATCCCGATGCCGTAAGGGATGTCATCAGTGGTCTTCCTGCAGTGCTGGATGAGGAAAAATCCGCCATCGGAGACTACCAGATTACGGAAGACATTGATGCAGCGTATGTCATGGGGAAAGTGGATATTGACCGGTGGCGTTTCCTGACCGGCATTCGCTATGAAGGAACAGAGTTTACCTCCCGTGGTTTTGGCTATGACAAAGACAACAGTGTGGCCATAGCCAAAACCAGCGATAAAAGCTATCGACATTGGCTGCCTGCCTTCCACGCCCGTTATCGTATAAACGACCATCAGCTGATAAGAGCAGCCTGGACCAACTCGGTAGTCCGGCCAACCTTTGAACAGGCCAGGCCAGGGTATGTGGTGGAGCTGGGAGATAAGGCAGAGTTTGGTAACCCGGCGCTCAATCCCACGGAGTCCAGTAACCTGGATCTCGGCATAGAGACTTACCTGGGACGGGCCGGAGTATTTTCAGCGTTTGTGTTCTATAAGGATCTCAGGAATTTCATCTATACCACGGATCTGGGCGGGACGGGCGAATACGCGGCCTATTCCGAGGCCAGGGTCGCGGTCAACGGTGATTCGGGTAAGGTGTATGGACTTGAGCTGGCTTACTCTAAACAGTTTTCCGAGCTGCCTTCGCCCTGGAATGGATTGCTGCTGAATACCAACGCCACGTTTACTGATTCCAGTGCTGATGTCGCAGGCGTCGATGGTGGCAACCTGGTTACCCGCAATGTGAAATTACCCGGTCAGTCAGATATTACGGCCAATGTGGAGCTGGGTTATGACATGGACCGCTTCAGTTTGCGTCTGGCAGCCAATTACAAGTCCCACTACCTGGATGAAATAACCCGGGTATCTGATTCACGCTATGACCTTTATGTGGATGACCATACGCAGATTGATTTAACCAGCCGTTACCAGGTAGACGATCAGGTACAGGTTTTCTTCCAGGTGACTAACCTGAATGACGCCGCCTTTTATAAATACACCGGCAGCTCTGCCTATAACGCCCAGTATGAAGCGTATGGTCGCACCTACAAACTGGGTCTGACCCTGAGCAATTTTTGATAGGTGGAATAACAATGGAAAACTGTATTGCTATCAACGGTGTTATCAGAGCTGTTGGTGGGGCTGTCATGATCAGCCTGCTTGCTGGTTGTGCGGCTTTGACCGGGTCGGATGATGTCATTCTTGCCAGAGCCATGAGTAATACGTCAAACCTGTCGGGGGAAACCATTATCCCCTTAAAGGTTGGTGATCAGGGGCCCGAAATGTGGCTGGCGACCAGTGAACAACAGGGAACGCTGCTGCTGGACCGTCAGGGCGTCCATCTGGATGACCTCCCGGGTGAGACGGAGCATCTTGATGTCCGGCACGGCGTGAAACTGGCAGGAGCCTCTGTATCCCTTGCCGCCACGGTGGACACGGCGGCTAATCGACCAATGATAGTGTCGGTGAATGGCCAGCAGGCCCGACTGAAAAGGGAAGCGTTACTGCCCGCTCCAGACTTTGAAATAGAAGATATCTGTCTGTTTCGGGATCGACAGCAATTAATCCATCTGTTTCTGGTGGATGGCGCGGGGCGTGGCCAGCAGTGGCTGGTGCTGGATAGTGCCAGCCAGACAGTTGTGCCGCGAAAAATCAGGGAGTTCAGTCTGCCACCTGGCAGCTCATCCTGCACGGTGGATGATGCCAATTCCCGATTGTTTGTGCTGGAAGAAGAGCGCGGCATATGGATTTATCCAGCGGATCCGGAGTCCGGGGCAACCAGGAAGCCGCTATCACTGTCTCATACTATGGTCACGGGGCTTGCTGCCATCCCGAATGGATTGCTGGCCATAGATCCGGAACAAAAAACAGTTTACCGCTTTCTGTTGGATGCTGATGCCAATGTGGTGGAAAGCTCCCGCCGCTCACTGTCTGGTATTGCCACCCCGGAGCAGCTGTCGGTTTATCAACCTGCAAGCGATCAACAAACTGAGTCGGTTTTTTATCTTGGTTTATACGACGATGAAACGGATCAGTACTTTCACGCTTCCCTGACCTGGCCTGAGGCCATTTTTAAGAAAACCCCTGAAGCCGCACCTGTCATGGCCACTATTGAACCTGTCGTTCAGACCAGGCCCGTCGGGGTGCATGGTGACGTTGCGGATGATCCTGCGATCTGGGTAAACCGGGCAGACCCGGCAAACAGCCGTGTCATTGGCACCAATAAGAAACAGGGGCTGCATATCTATGACCTGAGCGGCAATGAGTTGCAGTTCTTTGCCAGTGGCCGGTTGAACAATGTCGATGTTCGATACGGTTTCTCCACTGCTGTTGGGCTGATTGATCTTGCCGCAGCCAGTAACCGTTCCAGTAACAGCATTGCGCTATTCAGTATTCACCCGGACAGTGGCGAAGTGTCCGAGGCCGGTCTTGTACCAACTGACTTGTCTGAAATCTATGGACTTTGCATGTATCAGCCAGAGCCCGGTGCGATGCATGTTTTTGTCAATGATAAGGACGGTCGTTATCAGCAATACGAACTCTATCTGCAGGGACAGAAAATTAACGGACGGAAGGTTCGCAGCTTCCGCGTCGCCTCTCAACCGGAAGGCTGTGTGGCGTTTGACCGACAGAGGGTGTTGTTTGTTGGTGAGGAGAGTGAGGGGGTCTGGACTATCGGGGCCGATGCCTCGGCAGGAACGGTTCTCTCTCCGGTGGTTAAGACAGGAAGTCTGCTGCAAGACGACGTGGAGGGCATTGCCGTCTATGAGCAACCGGGCAACGCCTATCTGATTGTCTCCAGTCAGGGAAACGACAGTTATCTGGTCCTCGATGCCAACGCACCCTATCAGGTCAGGGGATCATTCCGCGTTGGGATTAACGCCCGGGCAGGCATTGATGGTGCTTCAGAGACCGATGGACTGGACGTCACCAGTGCCGGGCTGGGTATGCATTTTTCCCGGGGAATGCTGGTGGTTCAGGATGGCCGTAACCGAATGCCGGAGGCGACACAGAACTTCAAATATATCCCGTGGCAGTCCATTCAAACCGTATTAAACCTGGAGTAAGCCGTGAGAGACCTTCTTGCAGGAAAGCGCAGAAAAAGGAAGTCCGCTGTTGCTGGCATCAGCAGGATACAGCCAACCCGTTACCTGCCCGCCATGCTGTTGGCCCTGGGCGTCTGGGGCAACACGCTGGCCAGTTCATCAGTGAATGATCTGACCGCATTGGGGCAGCAACGGATTGAAGCCAATCAACAGGCACAGAAAACCATTGAGGCTATCGATGATGAGACGGACAGGATGGAAACCCGGTGGTTGCAACAGATGAAACAGCTGGAGGGGCTTAAGGTTTATAACCGGATTCTGCTGAATCAGGTGGATGAACAACAGCGGGAAATGGCCGAAATCAATGCGTCGATTGAACGGGCCGTGGATATTGAGCGACAGGTCATCCCCCTGATTGATCGTATGATCACAGGTTTGGAGCAGTTTATCCGACTGGATGTCCCTTTTCTGCCGTTAGAAAGGCGTCAGCGACTGGATAACCTGAAATCCATGTTGAATGACCCGGATGTCGCTACCGCTGATAAACTGGCGAATGTCTTTGCGGCCTACCGGGAAGAGAATAAATACGGCAGGACCATCGAGGCCTATCGGGGGGAAATGGTGCTGGATAATCAAACACTCCCGGTGGAGTTTCTGAGAATCGGGCGAGTTGCGCTGCTTTATCAGACGCCCGCAAAGGACCGGATGGGAGCCTGGAATCCCGGGCTGCGCCAATGGGTCTCCCTGAACCCTTCTGAATACCGCCGACAGATGCACAAGGGGTTACAGATCGCCCGCAAACAGACCGCTCCGGACTTGCTGGAAGTACCGGTTTTTCAGATTGAGTCTGTCAAAGCCTCTGCTGGAGGTCAATCATGATCCGTAGATTGCTAACCATTACATTAATAGTGCTGGCACCGTTGTTGCTATCAAAGGCGGCTATCGCCGAAACCACTGCCAATCATAATGGAC
Organism: Thalassotalea sp. G20_0; assembly: GCF_017744175.1. NCBI lineage: Bacteria > Pseudomonadati > Pseudomonadota > Gammaproteobacteria > Alteromonadales > Colwelliaceae > Thalassotalea > Thalassotalea sp. G20_0. Next base: position 145,036 of record NZ_JAGHQV010000006.1, read on the forward strand.
AGCCTGTTCAGACTCAGCCATTAACCATGGAGGCGTTGTTACAGCAATTACAACAGGGTATGCAAAATGATCGTCAGCTTAACCAGCAGCGGTTGTTGCAATTCAGAAATGACAGAGCACTGCAGCAGGAAAAACTTCGGCTGCTGCAACAGGAGGTCACTGCGGTTGAGAAACAGGGGCGAACCCTGGAAGCAGAGTTTGACCAGAACAGTCAACAACTGGCGACGCTTAATGACACACTGTCGTTGAAGCTGGGAGCAATGAAGGCATTGTTTGGCTCGCTTCAGCAGGTAGCCAATGAAACCCGTGCAGACTTTGCTGACTCTCTGACCCAGGCCCAGTTTCCTGAACGGGATGGTTTTCTCAAAGCATTTTCTGAAAAGATGGGCAGTGCTACCCGCCTGCCAGACTTGCATGAGCTTGAGCGGCTCTGGTTTGAGTTGCAAAGGGAGATGGTCGAGTCGGGTAAAGTGGTGCGTTTTGATACTACCGTTAATCTGCCGGATAGTGGTCAATCCGTCGAGTCAGTGACCCGTATCGGATTGTTCAATCTGGTTCATAACGGCAGCTACCTCGCCTATGCCCCGGAAACAGGCCAGTTGATGACTTTGCCCCGCCAGCCCGATGACCGCTATCTGGACAAGCTGTCCAGTCTGGACGGTGCTCAACCATTGCCGCTCAATATTGCCATTGATCCCACCCGTGGGCAGCTGCTGACGATGCTGGTTGATGTGCCGGGGCTGGTGGATCGCATCGGGCAGGGGGGGGCTATTGGTTATGGCATTCTTGCCCTTGGGCTGCTGGCGCTGATCATCAGCCTTGAACGGTTTGTGTCGTTTTTCTGGCTGGGGAGAAAAGTCAACTGGCAACTGCGCCACAGGGAAACCCCGGTGGCTGACAATCCCCTTGGACGCCTGCTGCTGGGCTTCAGTCGCTATGGTCAACACTCTGCCGAGGCGCTGGAGCTGGGGCTCAGTGAGATTCTGACCTATGAGATACCGGCACTGAATCGTCGGCTGGTTCTGCTGAAAACCATTGCGGTCATTACCCCATTGATGGGCCTGCTTGGCACAGTCACCGGCATGATCATTACCTTTCAGGCCATTACCCTGTTTGGGACCGGGGATCCCAGGCTGATGGCCGGCGGCATTTCCCAGGCGTTGGTTACCACGGTACTGGGCTTGACCGTTGCCATTCCCACCATGCTACTGCACGCCCTGGTCAGTGGCAGGGCAAAAGCGCTGGCCCAGATTATGGAAGAGCAGGCGGCCAGCCTGATTACCGGGGTTTCTGACCGTCCGGTGTCGGCGACTGGTGAGTCTTTGGTCAAACGCGCCGGTAATGAACAGCCCAGCCGTCGTTATTCTGAAGAATTTGCCTGAGGAGGTCACGGATGTTCGATATGCCATGGTCGATGCTTCAGGATTTTCTTGACCAGGGTGGCCCGGTGCTGATGGTGATTGGCACGGTCACTGTCTTTCTTTGGAGCCTGATTCTGGACCGGGTGCTCTATCTGAAAAAATATCACCGTGCCATGGTACAGCAGGTGATTGCTGGCTGGCATGAGCACACACGGGGTTTGCCGAAAAGCGAGCAGCCGCTTCGCCGTCGCCTGACCCGGTGCACTATGGGCCGGGTTGACAGAAATATGCCATTGATAAAAACGATCATTGCCGTTTGCCCCCTGCTGGGTCTGCTGGGGACAGTGACCGGTATGGTGGAAGTGTTTGAAGTCATGTCAGTAGCAGGTACCGGCAATGCAAGAGCGATGGCTGCCGGTGTTTCCAGGGCCACCATTCCCACCATGGCCGGTATGGTGGTGGCGCTGTCGGGGCTGCTGGCGATGCTCTGGTTAAAGCAGCGTTGCAATAAAGAGCGGGACTACCTTAACCGGCAGCTGAGTCTGTCGCAGAACCAGGGCTCTGTACCAGCGATGGGCACAGGCTTGCGTGTGACTGACCAAGGGAGAGAAACGAGATGAGAAAGTTTGCCTGGCAGCAGGAGGAGGATCAGGAACTCAATATCGACATGACCCCCATGCTGGATGTTGTGTTTATCCTGCTGATATTTTTTATAGTGACAGCCAGTTTTATCAGGGAAACCGGTATTGAGGTGAATCGCCCACAGGCCTCAACCGGGAAGCAACAGGAAAGTGCCGCCATACTGGTGGCACTTGGGGCAGACGACACTTTCTGGATTGATGGGCGTCAGGTCGAGAGCCATAGCATCCGGGCCAATATCGAGCGATTGCACAGTGAGAATCCCCAGGGCACCCTGGTGATTCAAGCCGACAGAATGTCCCGTAATGAGGCATTGATTACGGTTATGGATGCGGCACGTGCTGCCGGGGTTGAGAACCTGGCCATTGCTACGCGGGAGGCCGGTTCCTGATGTTTCACCAGCAGGTCATCCAGCGAGGCAGCGGGTTATTGAATCTATCGACCCGTTTTTTTGCCCTGGTTCTGGCAGCACTTATTGCCTTATTACTTTTTTTGGGGATGAAAGCACTGATTTCCCCTTCGGAAAGTCATCTTGATCGACCGCCGGCCAGGGATATGCTGGATTTTGTGCGCGTTAAAACCGTTGAAAAAACAGTGGAAAAAAAACAGAAGGCAGCACCACCCGAAGCGCCGGTCATCCCTCCATCACCACCCATGCCTGCCTTTACCAGTGAGTTGCCAGCGCTTGAGCACATCCCCCTGCCATCGCCCACAGTAGCGCCCGGTATCGCCATGAATGATCTTGGGTTTAATCTGGGTGCTATGGAAGAAGCGGACTACCTGCCCATTGTTAAAGTGGCACCGGTCTACCCCGAGCGTGCCCTGAACCGTGGCATCGAAGGGCAGTGTACCGTTGAATATACCGTGAACCGGGATGGCTCGGTTCGTGATGTCGCCGTGATTGAGTCTCTGTGTGACAGCTGGTTGTTTCACAGGCCTTCTGTTCAGGCTGCCATTCGTTTTCGATATCAACCCAGAATGGTTGATGGTCAGGCGGTGGAGGTCTTTGGGCTTCGTAATCAGTTTACCTACCGGATACAGTGATGACCATGAAATGGGATTTACCACCGCATGTAAAACACACAACAGTCATGTTCTGGCTCAGGCTTTGCTGTTTTGTCGGGCTGTTGTCTGCAGTTTTTCCGATTGAGGCCAGCCCCGAAAATACTCACGCACTTTCTCAGCCAGTGTATAAAACTCTGGAAGTGGCCCGGGCCCATACGCTCAATGGTGCCTATGCTGAGGCGGGCCAGCTGATCGCCAGCCTGCAAAAAGACGACTCGCTGTCAGCCTATGAAAAAGCACAGGTATGGAATCTGGCAGGCTATGTGGATTACCTCCGTGGATTCATTCCCCGGGCGATCAGCGCCTATGAGGTGGTGTTGCAACAGGTAGATATTCCTGAGTCTTTGCTGATCAGCACCCATCGGACACTGGCACAACTCTGGTTTATGGAAGCCGGGTACCGTAAGGCACTGTCGTATGCTGAGCAAATCCGGTCTGCTGATGTTGCAGCGGATAGCCGTCATGTTGATAGCAGCCTTCAGGTCCTGATGGCTCACTGTCATTATCAGTTGTCTGACTATCGCAGGTCTGCTGCCTTGATTTCATCAGTTATTGAGCAAGCCGGTCAACCCGAAGAAAGCTGGCTGCAACTATTAAGAGCCAGCTATCAGGCTCAGAATGATTATGAAAAAACCGCCCGAGTGCTTGAGACTATGGTAGAACTTTTTGGCAAACCGGACTATTTCCTGGCACTGTCGGCAACCTACAGTCAGCTTGGGCAACAGGCCAGGCAGATCAGCCTGCTGGAAAGTCTCTATGAAAAACAACAGCTGACCAGTGCTTCTCATCTGAAAGCCCTGGGCATTCTCTATGTTCAGCAGGGCATGCCAGCAAAAGCTGCTGCGGTGCTGGGTTATGGCATCGACAGCAACCACCTTGAAGCGTCCGCAGAGAATCTGCGTCTTCTGGCACAGGCCTGGCTCCGGGCCCGGAATAATGACAATGCCATCAAGGTTCTGGTCAGGGCATCGTCGCTCCATAACGATAAAAAAAACGATCTTTTGCTGGCCAGGACCTTTCTGTCCATGGGTGATTGGGAGAGTGCGGCAACCCGTTTACAACGGGTGCTTGATAACCAGGGCAACAAAGACTCCGAAGTATGGCTACTGCTGGGCATGGCAAGGTTCCACCAAGGGGACTATGCCAGCGCTGAGTCGGCCTTTATCAATGCCCGTGACCGGGGAAAGGCATGGGTGCATAACTCAGCCCGGCAATGGCTCAGCCATGTGCAGGCTGAGCAGAAAAAGTCGATGACTGCAACGGCAGGTCTGGCAATGTAATTGACCACGTAACCGGATATTGAGCTGATTTAACCGGATTGCGCAATAAAACTGTAACAGCGATCACCTAATCTCTGTTTGCCAATAACGTTTTAATAACAATGCGTTTACCTGACGATGAGGGATAATCATGGAAGCCGGAACTTCAAAGTTACAGAACCATCGTGATTTTCATGAACAGCTGGAGTCGCTGGACGATCAGCCGGATAATGTCTCCGGCAACCGTGCTCTGGATGAGGTGGTAGAAAAAAGTCGGCGGAACTTTATGAAAGGTGGCCTGGGTCTGGCCATGGCAGGCTTTCTTGGCGGCTGTATGGGTACCACAGGGCAGAGCCATCATAGTCTCCGTGGCAGTTCTGCGGGTAATCTGCGACAGCCAGACATCGGATTCAAGCCAATTCCCATTGAACAGGACCCCATGTTCGATGCCATTAATGTGCCTGAAGGCTATACGGCCAGCGTCTTTTTTTCATGGGGTGATCCGGTAGAGAAAGGTGCCAGACCCTGGCGGCCAGATGGCAGCAACAGCTGGCGGGAGCAGATGAAGCAGGCAGGCCAGAATCACGATGGGATCTGGTTCTTCCCATTTGCGGACCAGCCGGACGACCATGGCCTGTTGGTCATGAATCATGAATACATTAATCCCACGCTTCATCCCAATGGTCTCACCATCACTGAAAACCAGCAGGGGTTTAAACAGCGCCCGGCGCATGAAGTGAAAAAGGAGATGGCGGCCCACGGTGTCAGTATTATCGAAGTTCGCAAGCAGTCGGATGGTCACTGGCAAAAAGTCAAAGATTCCCGCTATAACCGCAGGATCACCGGGTTTACCCCCATGGATCTGACCGGTGAAGTGGCCGGTACTGATTTTCTGAAAACCGTGGCAGACCCCGCTGGTCTTGAGGTGCTGGGCACTTTGAATAACTGCGCCATGGGCGTAACACCCTGGGGGACTTATCTCACCTGTGAAGAGAACTGGAAGAACTACTTTGTTAACCGTGATGCTGAAGATTATCAGCAACGCCCAGCTCACCAGCGTTATGGTGTGGCCCAGGACAAGAACAGTAAATACTATGCCTGGGAGTCAGTAGAACCCCGTTTTAATGCGACGCCTGACCACCATGCCGCTCATGGCGGTTATGTTAACGAACCCAACCGTTTCGGCTGGGTAGTGGAAATTGACCCTTTTTCGCCGGACAGTACCCCGAAAAAGCGCACCTCCATGGGGCGACTGGTCAGAGAGTGTTCAACACTTTCGCTGGGTGATGATGGTCGTATGGCCTTCTATTTTGGCGATGATACCCGTGGCGAATACGTTTATAAGTTTGTGCCGGATCAGGCCTATGAGCCGGGTAATCCAGCGGCTAACCGGGATATTCTGGACAATGGCACCCTTTATGTAGCGGTGTTCCATGATGATGGTCGTGGCGAGTGGCGGCCACTGGTGTTTGGTCACCATGGCCTCACCCGGCGCAATGGCTTTACCAGTCAGGCCGATGTTCTGGTGCACGCCCGTCGGGCCGCGGATATTCTGGGGGCGACAACCATGGATCGCCCGGAATGGGTTGCCGTGCATCCGCAGACCCGGGAAGTCTATGTCACGCTGACCAATAATAAGCACCGGGGCCAAAAAGAGGATCAACAAACCAATGCCGCCAACCCGCGGCAAGATAACCGCCATGGCCAGATCGTTCGCTTTACCGAGGCAAACGCAGATCCCACGGCCACCCATTTCAACTGGGAGATGTTTCTGCTGGCCGGTGATCGTCCCGGAGCGACACTGGCGGATGGCAGCCCGGTACCTGAACACTTCGTGGGAGATATCAAGGGCGATATTTTCTCTTCGCCGGATGGTATCTGGTTTGATTACCAGGGGCGTCTCTGGATTCAGACCGATTACGGTGACGATGAGGAACGCAACAGCAATATGGGCACCAATCAGATGCTCTGCTGCGATCCGGTCACCGCAGAAGTGAAACGCTTTCTGACAGGCCCGAGAGGGTGTGAAATCACTGGTGTGACCACCACGCCCGATGGCAAAGCCATGTGGGTTAATATCCAGCATCCAGCCATCAGCTTTCCGGCCAGTGATGGAATTACACGACCCCGGTCTAGTACTGTGCTGATTACCAGGGATGACGGTGGGGTGATTGGAACTTAATTGAACCGCGTTGCGTAATAAAAAGGGCGAATCCACTGATTCGCCTCCTTGTCTTCGACCGGCGGTGCAGAAAAAGGCCTTTATTACCTGCCAGCAGGAACTTTTTTCTGGCTTGGGCATCTACAGGGTTACCTCACGTTAAACGTCAGATTTTTCCATCCGATAGCGGCTTAACTATGAATATCAACTCAGGTGCAGGTTCGACGACCAACGTTGTTATTTCTTCTTCTGTAGCGAAGGATACTTTGACCTTGGCAAGTACCCTGTCAGGGCTTGCTTTCGGCTTTCTTGTAACCCGCCTCCCGGACGACGAAAATTTTCTGAATCGCGCCTTATATGTCGGCGCTTGTAGCGTTGCGGGGCACCTCATCGCCAAAACTGCCTATCACAGTTGTTCCGCCTTCTGGCAACGTGCTGTGGAAATTCGTGATACCGTATCCACGTATATCAATAACCCTGATATTACCCCCACCAGTCAGGATTCTCATATTGCCCGGGATAGCGGCTTAACTTTGAATACCAATTCAGATGCAGGTTCGACGACCAACGTTGTTATTTCTACCTCTGTAATGAAGGATACTTTGTCTTTGGCAAGTACCCTGTCAGGGCTTGCTTTTGGCTATCTTGTATTTGTTGTCTCGAACAAAGATAATTTTCTGAATCGTGGCTTATATTTGGGCGCTTGTGGCACTGCTGGATACCTCTTCGCACAAAGTGCCTGTCACGGTTGTACCGCCTTGTGGAAAGGCGCTGAGGTCATTCGTGCTACCGTATCCACGTATATGAATAACCTTGGTATTCCCCCCTTCAGTCAGGATTCTCATATTGTCCAGGCATTTACCTACGCCGGAGCCTGCTATAGCCTGCGTTACAGTCGTGTCCTCGAAGCTCCATTATTCATTCAATCAGTAGAGTCAATAGAAATGGCAAGACGTGCGCACTCTGGTCGCTATGATCCTCCTCCTTGCTGGCCTCCTCCTGGTGTTATGGACCGAATCAAGTCTGGCCCAAGCTCGGTCATGCTCGGTGCCGGTGCCGGATATCTGGTGGGAAAAGCGCTGGACTATACGGCAAAAGCAGCCTTTTCCGGTGCCAGAATGGCGGCTGAATGCCTTAGATCGATAACCACTGGCCGCTGAACAGGTAGACAGCCCCCTTTTGCTGACAAAACCCCTGTAATGCCAGCAGTAACCTTTTCCTGGCTTGTGCATCTACATGGTCGCCTTACGTAAAACGTCACATTCTTATATCTGAGAGGGACTTAACAATGGATATCAACTCAGGTACAGGCTCAACGACCAACGTTATTATTCCCACCTCTGTGATGAAGGATACTCTGTCTTTGGCAGGTACCATAACAGGACTTGCTTTCGGCTTTACTGTATTCGAGATCACGGTCGACGACAATTTTCTGAATCGCGCCTTATATGTGGGCGCTTCTGGCACTATGGGATACCTCCTCGCACAAGGTGCCTACCACGGTTGTACCGCCTTCTGGCAAGCTGCTGTGGAAATTCGTGATACCGTATCCACGTATATGGATCACCTTGGTATCACCCCCTTCATTCAGCAGGATTCTCATATTGTCCAGGCGTGTACCTATGCAGGAGCGCTCTGTGGCCTGGGTTGCAGTAGTGCCCTCACAATGCCATTACTGGTACTGGGTCCACCAGAAGAAGAAGAGTCCATACGTGCGAATCATCCTGATGCTTTGAACCGGGTCCTGTCTGGCACAGGCTCGGTCGTGGTCGGTGGAGGTGTTGGCTACCTGGTGGGTAAAGGGCTGGACTATACAGCAAAAGCAGCCTTTTCCGGTGCCGGAATGGCTGCAGAAGATTCTTCCATCCGATAATGGCTTAACTATGAATATCAACTCAGGTGCAGGTTCGACGACCAACGTTGTTATTTCTTCCTCTGTAGCGAAGGATACTTTGACCTTGGCAGGTACCCTGTCAGGGCTTGCTTTCGGTTTTCTTATAACCCGCTTCCCGGTCGACGACAGTTTTCTGAATCGCGCCTCATATGTCGGCGCTTGTAGCGTTGCGGGGCACCTCATCGCCAAAACTGCCTATCACAGTTGTGCCGCCTTCTGGCAACGAGCTGTGGAAATTCCTGATACAGTATCCACACATATCAATAACCCTGATGTTACCCCCACCAGTCAGGATTCTCATATTGCCCGGGATAGCGGCTCAACTGTGAATACCAATTCAGGTGCAGGTTCGACAACCGACTTTGTTATTTCTACCTCTGTAATCAAGGATACTTTGTCTGTGGCAGGTACCCTGTCAGGGCTTGCTTTTGGCTCTTTTGTATCTATGTTCTCGGACGACGACAATGTGCTGACTCATCGCGCATATTTGGGCGGTTGTGGCACTGCTGGATACCTCATTGCACAAAATGCCTATCACGGTTGTGCCGCCTTCTGGAAAGGCTCTGAGGTTATTCGTGCTACCGTATCCACGTGTATGAATAACCTTGGTATTACCCCCTTCAGTCCGGATTCTCATATTGTCCAGGCATTTACCTGCGCCGGAGCGTGGTATGGCCTGTGTTGCAGTAGTGCCCTCGAAGCTCCATTACTGATCCTATCAGAAGAGGCAATAGAAATAGAAAGACGTGGGCACTGGGGACGCAATTATGAGCCTCCTCCTTGCCTGGTTCCTCCTGATGCTATGAAGCGAATCAAGTCTGGCTCAGGCTCGGTCATGCTCGGTGCCGGTGTCGGATATCTGGTGGGAAAAACGCTGGACTATACGGCAAAAGCCGCCTTTTCCGGTGCCAGAATGGCGGCTGAATGCCTTAGATCGATAGCCACTGGTCGCTGAACAGGTAGACAGCCACCTGGCACGGGTGTAGCTGTGCACGCGCTGAAAATACTTTCATTACCTGCCAGCAGGAACCTTTTCCTGACTTGAGCATCTACATGGTCGCCTTACGTAAAACGTCACGTTCTTATATCTGAGAGGGACTTAACAATGGCTATCAACTCTGGTACAGGCTCAACGAACAACATTATTGTTTCTGCCTCAGTAATGAAGGATTCTCTTGCTTTGGCTGGTACCATGACAGGGCTGGCTTTCGGCCTTTATACAGCCCGCATCTCGGTCGACGACAATTTTCTGAATCGCGTCTTATATACGGGCGCTTATGGCTTTGCGGGAAACCTCCTCGGGCAAGTGGTCTATCACGGTTGTACCGCCTTCTGGCATGCTTCTGTGAAAATTCGTGATGCCGTATCCACGTATATGAATCACCTTGGTATCACTCCCTTCATTCAGCAGGATTCTCATATTGTCCAGGCGTGTACCTACGCAGGAGCGCTCTGTGGTCTGGGTTGCAGTAATGCCATCACAAGTCCATTAATGCTACTGGGGCCACCAGAAAAACATGCGGCCATACGTGCGAATCATCCTGGTGCTTTGAACCGAATCCTGTCTGGCACAGGCTCCGTCGTGGTTGGTGGAGGTGTCGGGTACCTGGTGGGAAAAGCGCTGGACTATACAACAAAAGCAGCCTTTTCCGGTGCCGGAATGGCTGCAGAACGTCTTGGTTTGACAACCACTGTGGGCGGGAGCCCTGACGAACAGACCAGGAATAATCCCAGCTGAGTTAACTGGCTAGTACATGGTTTCAATGAGTTTGACGGGTTGTCGTTATCATAAGCCTTGGCACTCCGTTCGTCCTGAAGCCTTTCGAAGGGCGCAAACTCCTGGCCATGATAGATCGTGCCAAACACCCTTCGACTCCGCTCAGGATGAACGGAGATGGTACACGTTCAATCTCATTGAAATGATGTACCAGGTAGATGATATAGCAAAGATCACCAGACGGAACCAAAGGATAAGAGTGCTTCAGCAGCGGGTAATGAATCTGTTACGATTCAATCCTGTAGAACCGGTTTTGCGACAACCTCGGGACCATGGGAATGAGTCCGGGTTGGCAAATTCTTAAAACCGGTTTATCCACTGGCAACATCAATATGGGCACCAATCAGATGCTCTGCTGCGATCCGGTCACTGCAGAAGTGAAACGCTTTCTGACTGGGTCGAGAGGGTGTGAAATCACCGCTGTGACCCCATGCCCGATGCAAAGCCATGTGGGTTAATATCCAGCATACGGCCATCAGCTTTCCGGCCAGTGATGGAAAAACACGACTGCGGTCGAGTACTGTGCTGATTACCAGAGATGATGGTGTTAATTTAAACGGGCTTTCGTTTTTAACATGGGCGAATCGAATGATTCGCCCTTTGTCTGTAACAGTCAAAAGAGAAGATCTGCAACTCACTTTCATAGACTGTCCGTATACTGAGTTAATATCTACAACGGTCAGTTAATATCTATAATGGAACAGAACAGTGGTTAGCAACCTCGGAGAAATTTGGTGGGAACAGCGTTATCGCAACGTTTTGATCGGTGGATCAGAAATGAGTTCAAAGCCTTAAATACTGAACTTGAGCATCTTTATTTTGCCCGGGAACACAGGGAAATTGTGCAGGGTGTTGGTTGTCACTTGAAAAGCGAGCTTGTTCAGCAGGGTAATGATTTTATCCGCCAGTTACTGCGTGAAGGCAATACCGATGAAGGTTTTGACAATGGTTTCGATCTGCTGGGAAGTGTCGGTTTCTTCCTTGCGGCCTGCCGCCGACATGAACTGCCCGGTATTATGGATACCTCAGACACCTCCCTGAAGGATGCATCAGCACTGGCAATGCAACTGGGGGCATCCCTGGGCGTGCACCCCCGATTTGCCTCCGCCCATCTCGAAACCCACAACAAAGCCATTGACGGGGTTTACAGAACCTTCACGTCACTGGAGGATGAACGGTGTTTTCTGGATTACAATACCCGGGGCGTATTTGCCTATATCAGGGCCTCTGAAGCCCTGTTGCACAGCCTGCCGCTGGGCATCTCCCACCCAGTCACCCGGGATCTTTTCGTGGCTGCCCGCCAGGCACTGGATGACGTTCTTGACAACAACACTGCCCTGTTTAATGTGTTAGACGTCGATCGTTTCTTTTATTGTGTGCGCCCCTATTACAAAACTCACCGGGTCGGCAGAAACGAATACCGTGGGGCCAATGCGGGGGATTTTGCCGGAATTAATGTGATCGATCTGCTACTGGGTGTCTGTCGGGCGGATGACCCATATTATTCGCAACTGTTGGTGGACAAGTTTCTGTTTATGCGCCCGGAAGATCAGTTATTGTTGCGGGACTGCATGCGCCGCAGGAGTCTGATGGATGAATTCCTGGCGACCCCGCAATCCAGCCATCACGAACAGTGGTATCAGGATAACCTCGGTGAGTTTCTCGCCGTTTGCGAAGCCCATGGAAAAACGGCCATTCAGCACCATGAACAATTGGTAAAACACTTCGTCGTCAAGCCCGCCAACGACAACGCCCTGAGTGAAAAACAGGATATAACCGCCAGCGGGCCGCCACTGCAGGTATTGATCGCGGCGCTGAAAAAACTCCACGACCTGCGCACTGCGGCCAACAGGGACGATATTGCAACCCGTTACCAGGACGTGCAAACTCTGCTCTCCTCGTTAACCACTGTTGCCGGAGGGAGCCATGCATAACCAGCGGTTTGCTCCGGCACAGGGTATCTATCTGTTAAACCACTCTGTCGGGCGTTTGCCGGTTACAACCCGAAGTGCGGTTGAACGTCACTTTTTTGCAGCGTGGGAACAGGGTGAACCGGATGCCTGGGGTGACTGGATAACGGTGTTTGATCAATTCCGTGGCGAGTTGGCCACCCTGTTGAATGGCAGGGAGGATCAGTTCTGTCCCCAGGTAAATCTGTCCAGCGGATTGTCCAAGTTACTGATGAGCCTGCCTGAACCGGGCCCGCGAAACACCCTGTTGCTGACAGAAAATGACTTTCCATCCATGGGGTTTGTGATGCAGCAGGCTGAGCGTGCCGGGTACCGGGTGCGCTTTATGCCTAAGTCGGTGAATCCGCTGGACATTGATCAATGGTCCGATTTCATGACCGGCGATGTGTGCGCCGTCCTGGTGACTCATGCCCACTATAATACTGGCCGACTGACGCCCGTGGCCGCAATCACGGCACTGGCCAGAGAACGGGAAATCCTTGCCATTGTGGACATTTCCCAGTCCGCCGGGGTGGTACCGATAGACCTGGCCATATGGCAGACCGATGTGGTTCTGGGTTCCTGCGTGAAGTGGCTGTGCGGTGGCCCTGGTGCCGGGTTTCTGTGGATTAATGATGAGATTCTTGATCACCTGAACCCCATGGATGTGGGTTGGTTTTCCCATCAGAACCCTTTTGAATTTAACATTAAACACTTTCAATATGCCGACAATGCTTCGCGATTCTGGGGCGGGACGCCCTCGGTTCTGCCCTATATTGTCGCTACCAGCGGCATTCGCACACTGAATGAAATCGGAGTGGGGCAGATCCGGACACATAACCTGGCGCTGACCCGGAGCATCATGGAAAGTGTTCCTGAGAGCAGTGTCGTCACTCCCCTGGAGGCAGAGAACAGGGGGGGGACCCTGGTGCTTGACTTTGCTAACCAGGCGCAGGTGTCGGAAGCACTGAAGTCAGCCCGGGTGCAGTTTGATGTCCGGTCCATGGGCATGCGACTTTCGCCCCATATCTACAATACAGCCGACGAGATCAACGAGGTTATAGCCACAATTCAACATACCATTTAAAACCTCAGAAAAGTAAAGTGAGTAAGAGTTCACCTGCCAACAAAACGCTGATTGATTCGGGACGGCCTGATTCGCTGCCAACCGACAACAGAGACCCGTCCCTGTTCGGTGGTGCCTGTATCATTGCCAGTGTCTGTGTCGGGGCCGGAATGCTGGGGCTGCCAATTGCCGGGGCTGGTGCCTGGACGTTCTGGTCGATTCTGACCATTATTATTACCATGCTGGTCATGACCGTCTCCGGCTGGATGTTACTGGAGGCATTCAAACACTATGACCTGAAAGTCTCCTTTAACAGCGTTACCCGGGACCTGTTGGGGAGAAAAGTTAACGTTATCAACAATATTACCGTTTACTTCGTTGCCGGTATCCTTCTCTATGCCTACATCACGTCTTCAGGACTTGTTTTTCATAAGCTGCTGGGCCTGAACAGCAAAATCGCTGCCATTATATTTGTACTTCTTTTTTCTGCCCTGGTCTGGCACTCCACACGGGCCGTTGACCGTATCTCTGTGTTCCTGGTCACACTGATGGTATTGAGTTTTACCTATGGGGTTTCCGGCTTGGCTGCCAATGTGGATATGGCCGTTCTTTTTGACTCACTCGGTACAGATGACCGTTATGCCCCTTACGCCATGGCCCTGCTGCCTGTGGCCCTCACTTCCTTTGGTTATCATCACTCGGTGTCGTCCATACGGGCCTATTATGGTGACGAGAGCAAGGCCGGATATGCCATTCTCGGTGGTACCTCCATCGCCCTTGCGCTCTATGTGTTTTGGCTGATCAGCATTTTTGGCAACTTGCTTCGCTCTGATTTCGGTGCTGTGATTGCACAGGGCGGGAATGTGGATGTGCTGTTAAACGCCCTGGGCTCAGCGACTGTCTCCCAAAACGTCACCAGTGCCCTCAATGTTTTCTCAATGGCGGCCATTATCTCTTCATTTGTTGGCGTTGGCCTTGGTTTATTTGATTTTCTGGCAGATCTTTTCGGGTTTGAGGATACCAGCACAGGGCGCACGAAAAGCTGGCTGGTGACCTTTATCCCCCCCCTGCTGCTGTCGCTGTTGTTTCCCTTTGGCTTTGTGATTGCCATTGGCTACGCTGGCGCTGCTGCAACGGTATGGACTTGCATTATTCCGGCATTGCTGGTGCATAAATCCCGGAAAAGACTTGAGCAGGGCACAGGCTATAAAGCACCGGGAGGCTCAGTGATGATTTATTTGACCGTGGCGTTCGGGGTGTTAACCGCTGCGTTTCATTTTCTCTCCATGTTGGGGAGAGTGCCGGTGTTCAATGGCTGACAGGAGTGGTTAAGGAATTGTCCTGAAATAATTTCCACATTTCCAATGTTGCCCGGTAAAGAGAAAAACCTTGCCACGGAGACACGGAGGCACGGAGAAAAGAAAAAATCTTTTCCTCTGTGACTCCGTGTCTCCGTGGCAAAAAGAGGAAGTTATTTCGCAACAAATCCTTAGAAGACTGAATTTGTATAACAGTCTTGGGGACGAGGTGTCTGTGTATCTATACCAGAGCATGTCTGTACTAACCCGGTAGCATCTCTTGGTGGTAATCTACCTGCTTAAAACCTGTGTCTGACTTTTTTCTATAGGTGTTTTTCTTTCATGCCCCGTTATGCTGCCAGTGTTCAATACGATGGCTCCCGTTTTTTTGGTTGGCAAATTCTTAAAACCGGTTTGCCTACTGTGCAGGCTGCTGTAGAAGCTGCACTGTCAAAAGTGGCTAACCATCCTGTTGCCGTTGTCTGTGCAGGAAGAACCGATGCCCGGGTTCATGGCTGTAACCAGATTATTCATTTTGATACGGATGCCGTTCGTACAGAGCGGGGCTGGGCTTATGGTGCTAATGCCAATTTGCCGGATGACGTGGCCGTAAACTGGGTGAAGCCGGTTTCTGATGACTTTCATGCCCGCTTTTCTGCCCTGTGGCGACGTTATCGTTACGTTATTTATAACCATCCCATTCGGCCAGCACATCTCTCCAAAGGGGTGACCTGGAACTATCGGCCGCTGGATGTTGAGCGCATGAAGGCGGCGGCAGAGTGCCTGGTGGGCGAACATGATTTTACCTCTTATCGTGCGATTCAGTGTCAGGCAAAGAACCCGGTCAGGCATGTGACCCGGCTGGATATCTCTCGGCACGGACCGCTGATTGTTATTGATGTGCAGGCCAATGCGTTTTTGCATCATATGATTCGTAATTTTGCCGGGGTGTTAATGGCGGTGGGTTGCGGCAAACGTGAGCCCGGCTGGGCAAAAGAGGTGCTGGATGCCCGGGATCGTGCCCAGGGTGGGGTAACCGCTTCGCCCTGTGGGCTTTATTTTGTCGATGCCGGATACGATAAGGTGTTTGGACTGCCGGCCAGTGAATCGAACCCGCACTTTATTGCGCCATTAATTCCGTTGTGAATTGGCACCTTTTCCGGAATCAAGTGCAGTAATCACCGAAATGTTCTGATAAGATCAACGATCGCTCAGGGGTTGCCTATCCTTTCGCATTGATCTTCGGCAGTACAGTGTGAAAGCACCTTCAAGCCCTTACCCTGTGGTTGGCTCTGTGTTCGTTTCCAGACGCAGGGCGTGGGAAAGAGAACACCGGGAAATGGAAGTATCTCCTCGTATAAAAATCTGCGGAATTACCCGTGTTGACGATGGTCTGATCGCCGCTGACAGCGGGGCGGATGCCATCGGTCTGGTGTTTTACCGGAAAAGCCGTCGTTGCGTCACGGTTGAGCAGGCCGTGGAGATTGTCCGGGCTCTGCCGCCGTTTGTCTCAGTGGTTGGGCTGTTTGTCGACGCCTCTGATGAGCTGATTCAATCGGTTCTGGACGCGGTTCCTCTTTCACTTCTGCAATTTCATGGCACTGAACCGGAAATCGAGTGCGCCCGCTGGGGGGTACGTTATATGAAGGCTTTCCGTGTTCGTCCGGATATTGCCGTGGCCGACATGGTGGCCCCCTATACCAGTGCCTGTGGCTACCTGCTGGACAGTTATAAGCCCGGGGAGGTGGGTGGTACCGGTGAGTCTTTTGACTGGGATTTGATACCCCATGAGCTGAATAAACCGATGGTGCTGGCCGGAGGTCTGAGTCCTGACAATATTGCTCAGGCAGTGAACAGGGTTCGACCCTATGGAGTTGATGTCAGCAGTGGCGTAGAGAGTCAGCCTGGCATTAAGGATCACGATAAAATCAAAGCCTTTATCAAGGCGGCAGGAAGATGATGGTCGATCAAGAAATTTCTGAGTCCCCCGTTCTTTCTTCTGAAGAACACAAGTACGATCAACCGGATTTAATGGGGCATTTTGGCCGTTACGGTGGACGTTTCGTGGCCGAAACCCTGATGGGTGCGCTGGAAGACCTTGACCGCACCTGGCGTGAGCTCTGGCAGGACAAGACCTTTCAGGAAGATTTTGATCGTGACCTGGCTGACTTTGTTGGCCGTCCTTCACCGCTCTATTTTGCTGAGCGATGGACTCAGGCGCTGGGTGGCGCAAAGATCTACCTGAAGCGTGAAGACCTCAATCATACCGGTGCCCACAAAATCAATCACGCGGTTGGCCAGGCGCTGCTGGCCAAACATATGGGGAAAACCCGGATTATTGCCGAAACCGGTGCCGGTCAGCACGGTGTTGCCTCGGCGACGGTGGCCGCCCGCCTTGGGTTGGAGTGTGTGGTTTATATGGGGGCCAAGGACGTAAAACGTCAGGCATTGAACGTCTATCGCATGAAACTTTTGGGAGCTACCGTGGTGCCGGTAGAAACCGGGTCCCAGACGCTGAAAGACGCGATTAATGAAGCGCTCAGGGATTGGGTAGCACGTCCTGAAGATACCTTCTATCTGTTGGGCACAGTTTGTGGCCCTTCACCCTATCCTGAAATGGTGCGTAATCTGCAGAGTATTATTGGCCGGGAAGCCCGTCGGCAGATTCTGGAAAAGGAAGGACGCCTGCCGGATGCCCTGGTTGCCTGTGTGGGTGGTGGTTCCAATGCCATGGGGCTGTTCCACGAATTTATCCAGGATACAGACGTTAAGCTGTACGGTGTTGAAGCGGCAGGGCACGGTGTGGATACCGATAAGCATGCGGCCCGGATGAGTTCCGGCCGCCCGGGCGTTCTGCAGGGCGCAAGAACCTATCTGATGACCAACGAACATGGCCAGATTATTGAGAGCCACTCTGTGTCGGCCGGATTGGACTATCCGGGGGTTGGGCCAGAACATAGTTACCTGAAAGATATCGGCCGTGCACAATACCCGGCGGCAACGGATGAAGAGGCCCTGGCGGCCTTTCGCAAGCTGACCCGCCTGGAAGGCATTATGCCAGCGCTGGAAAGTGCCCATGCCCTGGCCTGGATTGATAAACTGGCACCCACGATGGACAAAGACCAGATCATTATCTGTAACCTGTCTGGTCGTGGTGATAAGGATATTCATACGGTTGCTGCCCTTGACGGGATAGAAAGTGGCCTCGAAGTATAAGGTGGGCACAGCATGAGTCGTGAAATAAACAGAATCAAAGCCCGCTTTGAAACCTTGCAGGGGCGTGAACGTAAAGCACTGATACCCTACATTCTTGCCGGTGACCCTCCGGGCAAGACCGTCGAGGTCATGCACCAGCTGGTGGACCATGGGGCGGATATGATTGAGCTGGGCTTTCCCTTCTCGGACCCGGTGGCGGATGGACCGGTGATTGCCCAGGCCCATGAGCGGGCGGTATCACAAGGTGTTACATTGCATGACGTTTTTGCAATGGTTTCTGAATTCCGGGAAAGGGATAATGACACACCGATTATCCTGATGGGCTATCTCAATCCGGTAGAGATTATGGGCTACCAGCGGTTTGTTGAGTTGGCCAGTCAGGCGGGTGTTGACGGTGTGCTGATGGTGGATCTGCCACCGGAAGCCGCAGGTGATTTACTGGATATGCTGCATGACCGTGGTATTGACATGATCAACCTGATTACCCCGACCACATCCGATGAACGAATTGCCAAGATCTGCCGAGTTGCCAGTGGTTATCTCTATTATGTATCCCTGAAAGGGGTAACCGGTGCGGCAACCTTGAATACGGCAGAAGTTGAAGAGCGGGTCAACCACATCCGGCGTTTTGCTGATGTTCCGGTGTGTGTTGGCTTTGGTATCCGTGATGGTGCCTCGGCTGCCGCCATTGGGCGAATGGCAGACGGCGTTATTGCGGGCAGTGTGCTGGTCTCTGAGCTGGCTCAGTATGGCAATGAGGGACAGGCCTCCATTGACCGCGTTGCCAGCCGAATTGCCGAAATGCGCTCAGCTATGGACGATGACAGGACGAATGAATGAGCAACTGGTTAGTCGATAAACTGATTCCATCGTTATCACGCGCTACTATTGCGCAGAAAAGCAGCAGTGTGCCAGAAGGGCTTTGGCGCAAGTGCGTGAAGTGTGAGGCCTTTCTCTATCGCCCCGAGTTGGATAGAAACCTGGGTGTTTGTCCCAAATGCCAGCATCATATGCGAATCAGTGCCCGCACGCGACTGGATTACTTTCTTGACAAGGAAGGAAAGGCAGAGCTGTTTGCTGACCTTGAGCCCAATGACCGCTTGAAGTTTCGCGACACTAAAAAGTACCGTGATCGACTGGCAACGGCGCAAAAGCAGACCGGCGAAAAAGATGCCCTGGTTGCCATGCGTGGTACCGTCGAGGAGATTCCGGTTGCTGCCGTTGCCTTTGAGTTTTCTTTTATGGGTGGCTCCATGGGGTCGGTGGTCGGGGAAAAGTTTGCCCGTGCTGCCGAGTTGTGCCTGGCAGAGAAGATGCCGCTGATCTGTTTTTCAGCCAGTGGCGGTGCACGAATGCAGGAAGCCCTGTTTTCCCTGATGCAGATGGCGAAAACCAGTGCGGCCCTGGAAAGAATGCGCCAGGCGGGTATTCCTTATATCTCTGTGATGACTGATCCGGTGTACGGTGGTGTTTCTGCCAGTCTGGCCATGCTCGGTGATATCAATATGGCTGAGCCCGGTGCCCTGATAGGTTTTGCCGGTCCCAGGGTGATTGAACAGACCGTCCGGGAAAAGCTGCCGGAAGGCTTCCAGCGCAGTGAATTCCTGCTGGATCACGGTGCTATTGATATGATTGTTTCCCGTTCTGATTTGCGATCCACTATCGCCAGGCTTTGCCGGAAAATGCAGGGCAGGCCGGATGCTGATGTGGAACTTGCTGATCCTGCAGAAGAAGTTGCCTGATCCCACCTTATTTTTATCTCTCTCATTCCCACGCTGTCAGGCCCTGAGGGTCCTGCGTGGGAATGCATACGTCTGGAGATGTGACGTTGTCCTCTGTTGAAAAGAAAGAAAAAAGCCTTGCACAGTGGTTAACCTGGATGGAAGAAACTCGTCCGGAGCATGAAATCGACTTTGGGCTGGACCGGATTCGGCTGGTGGGTGACCGATTGGATTTGCTCAAACCCGCGCCGTTCGTTATTACCGTGGGCGGCACCAATGGCAAAGGCTCGACGCTGGCTGTTCTTGAAGCTGTTCTGCTGGCTGCTGGTTACAAGGTAGGTCTATTTACATCACCTCATTTTCTCAAGTTTAACGAAAGAATTCGCATTAATGGCGAACAAGTCAGTGATGACTGGCTATGTGATGCTTTTGAGAAGATAAATGAAGGTCGAAAAACGACATGGCTAACCTATTTTGAATTTGCCACCCTGGCCGCCGTGGACTGCTTTAAAAGGGCGGAGGTGGATGTGGCGCTGATGGAAGTTGGCCTGGGTGGGCGACTGGATGCTACCAATGTGATTGACCCGGATGTGTCGGTAATTACCACGGTGGCGCTCGATCATCAGGAATACCTTGGTTTTAGCATTGAAGCGATTGCCAAAGAGAAGTCAGGAATATTTCGTGCCGGTAAACCTGCAATTTTTGGGGATTGGCCAGTGCCGCAGGCAATCACTGACATGGCTGAGCGTCTTGGTAGTGCCCTGTATTGCAGGGGAGAGGCGTTTAACCTGGCAAGGTCGGGTAATACATGGCATTGGTCAGGTAGTGAAAATCAAAAGCTGGAAAATCTGCCTGTTCCCAATGTGGTGATTGATAATGCAGCGACGGCATTGCAGGCGCTGCAATTTATGCCAGAACCTATTGCCATTGAGGCTATTCGAAAAGGCTTGTCACAGGTATCGGTTACCGGACGGTTCCAGAAGCTGATGATGGAAAATGCGTCAGGTGAGTCAATCGATGTGGTGCTGGATGTTGCCCACAATCCTCAGGCTGCAGAAATGCTCGGGCAGCGTCTGGATGAGTCTCCGGCAGAAGGTAAGACACGAGCAGTGTTTGCCATGTGTAAAGATAAGGATTATATGGCGGTTGTTGACTGCGTGAGTGACAATGTCGATGAGTGGTACGTTGCTCAGTTTGAGTCTCCAAGGGCGTTGCCTGAACAAGAGCTGGCGCAGAAGTTGGTTGATCGAGGGTATTCAGTTAATCGCTATCACAATGTTGCTGAAGCACTGCATCATGCTTTAGCAAGCTCAACTTCTGGAGACAGGGTGCTGGTTACGGGATCGTTTATGACGGTATCTGCTGCCTTGACCAGCAGCCACTGAGTACAAGGTTTCAGTGTAATTGCTCAAATATCAGGCCAGAATTGTTCATCCATAATCTGTTCGTAGGTCCATGGGCATGAGTCTGGAAAATGTTCCTTGCTGATGCCGGTTTCCTTAAAGGCAGAAATCCGTGCCGCCGGATAGGCATCGACCATCGCATCATTAATCTTTGGCTTTAACCCAGGGCTTTCTTTAATCAATTTCCGAATGCGAAATCGCTGCTCTTCAATAGATCCCTGCCAGCTACTGCTACGGTGTCCAGGTTGATAGACCCACTGAAGCAGATGCATCAGCAGAATATCCAGCCGGTGACTCAATTGCCGGTATTCGCTTCTGCCCATGCTTTCAATTTCCTCAAGGATATTGTCCAAATCCAGTTCTCCCAGTCTGCCCTGACGAATAAGTTCTGCCTGCTGCTGTGTCCAACTGTAAAAATCCGCTTCGTATAATGGTTCAGTCATACTGATAAGTCCCTTCGGTATTGCGCGCTTAATTGTTGTAGGTTTAGTTGGAATTCGCTTAAGATGCAATGAGTTTCAGGAATTAACCTTTAATTGACTTCCCGCCATCTGTGCAGGGATGAACACTGTTTATCTATCATTATGGAGCGTATCTTGGGCGAGGGACTTAAGCAAAGACTAATAGGTGCTGTGGTATTGCTGGCCTTATTGATCATTCTCGCGCCCGCGCTTTTCAGGGGAGGGGAGACTCATCCGCTGGTCACCTCCAGACCTTCCCCGGAAGCCCCTAAGCTTGAATCCCCTCCAGTGCCTGCATTTGTTGACCAGCTGGATATTCCCCCGGATGTTGTTGAAGTGGTGCCTTCCTCCACTGAAACTGTGTTCGAGCCAGAAAGTGATCGTACTGAAAAAGCCACAGGTGTGGACGAATCAGGGCACCTGAAAGCCTGGTCTCTCCAGTTGGCAACCTTTGCGGATAAAAACAATGCCCGCAACCTGGAAAAACAGCTAAAGACTAAAGGGTATAGTGCTTTTCAGAAGAAAATTTCTACAGAGACAGGCAAGGTTTTTTATCGGGTCTACATAGGGCCGGAAGTAAGGCCGGATGAACTTCAGCAGCTAAAGGTTACCATCATGAAAGAGTTAGGGCTTGAGGGTATACTGGTTCGCTATGTTCCATAATAGGCCTCGGGCTTAAGGTGACGCTTGAGGCTTTCTGTAGAGACAAATTCAGGAAAACTTATGACAATAGATACAACGTTCTTCAGTCGCTGTATCAAGACTCTTGATATGGCCTATGAAAAAGTTGTCCAGGCTGAAGATGGCAGTATCGATTATGAGATGTACCGATCTGCCTGTGTGAAAGAGTTTGAGATCATCCTTGAACAGGCTGGCAAGTTGTTGCGTAAATGTTTAAAGGATTATATGCATAGCCCCAAAGCGGTTGACCGAATGGTATTCAAAGAGGTCTTTCGGCAAGCTGCTCAGCATGATTTGCTGTCACTGGAACAGGCAGAGCGCTGGTTGTCTTACCGCGATAATCGCAACAATACCGCCCATGACTATGGGAAAAAATTTGCAGAATACACCTTGAAATTATTGCCGGACTTCATGGCGGATGCACAGGCCCTGGAAAAATCCATAAAACAGCATTCAGAGCAAGCGGACAATGATTGATCTCAGGGATAAGGACCGCAAGGCAATCTGTGCTATTGCTGAACAGATATTTGCCCCGGGCACTGAAATCTGGGCATACGGTAGCCGGGTCAAGGGGACTAATCATGACACCAGTGATCTGGATTTGGTTGTGCACTTTCCCCCGGATCAGGACAAGATGACAGACTATGAGCAGTTGAGCCTGTTTCTCGAAACTTTGCGAGACTCCAATATCCCCATTATTGTGCAGGCACTTGCCTGGCACAGTATTCCCGATAGTTTTCGTGAGGGCATAGGTGCAAGCCACCAGGTGCTCTGGCGGTGCCAGTGAGGCTGCAATCACAGCGGGGTTTGCCGGCAGGTTGGTGATCCTCGGATATTTGGTGCTTTGATCATGCCCCTCATAAAAAATTACGAATAAGTGCTTTTCCGGTCGTGATTACTTCGTGGCTGTCGTGTAGAATCCCCTCTCTTGTAAAGCTACTAAAACAATAAGGCCTTAAACAGGCCTTATTACGTTAGGGAGTCACACAAAAAATTTTACGCTGATGCAACTTTTGCTCGAGTAGATTGGTTGTTTTCCGCGCAGCTGTTTCGGCATATGCTTAAGTCGATGGGCGGTAGCGTACTTTTCGGTTGGTTTGTATCGCTGAGCAACTTATAAAACTGCTGTTTACCTTTCTTTTTACTGCCTCTCTTATAAAATTCCTCAATATAGTCGGAAATTTAGAGCGACGTTTCTGCCAGGTCTTCAAATCTGAAGCATTGAGCGTTGTAACCAGCAAAAGATAGATTAGTCCTGAAAGGTGATTTAACAGGCAGAGCCTGAGGTCAAATGAATAACACAAACCGATTTGACAAGATTGATGCACTTAAGCACCAGCTTGATACCTTAAGGCCTCTGCCGAAAGAAACGGTCCGGTCACTCCATGAGGCTCTGGTACTGGAATGGACCTACCACTCAAATGCGATTGAGGGCAATACCCTGAGCCTGAAAGAAACGAAGGTAGTGTTTGAGGGTATTACTGTTGGCGGTAAATCCCTTCGGGAGCATTTTGAGGCCATTAATCACCGTGAGGCTATTGAATGGGTGGAGTCGGTAGTAGAAAGGGATGAGCCATTCAGCGAAAGACTGGTAAAAAGTATTCACCAGTTAGTATTGAAAAACATAGATGATGGCAATGCAGGTCGCTACCGGCAGGAGAATGTTGTTATTGCTGGTGCCGAGCACACACCTCCCGAGCATTACCACTTGCCGCAGCTGATGAATGATTTGGTTGAATGGTACCAGCAGCAGAGCTGTCACCCCCTGGAGCGGTCTGCCCGGCTGCATGTGGATTTTGTGGGTATTCATCCCTTTGTTGATGGCAATGGCCGAACCGCCCGGCTGTTAATGAACTTTGATTTGATGGGCAGTGGTTACTTGCCGGTCATTATCCGCAAGGAAAACCGTCTGGCCTATTATGAGGCTCTGGATAAAGCGCATACCCAAAAGGACTACGGGCGATTTATTGACATGGTGACCAGCGCCCAGGAAGAGGCTTTGAAGAGTTATATCCGTATTATAGAGTAATGTGAATTGAAAGTGGATGTTCTGATTCATGATACCCGGCATGAAGCGCTGGCCATTCATGAGATTGCCAGACAAGGGGTCAGGCCTGGTTAGTGATTAAACGACATTGATTATGAAAAATAAAAGACCTGCACTGTCTCTTCACAGCGTTTCTAAATTAGATTAGACAACATTGAGACTCACGACCGAAGAGCAAAACGCTATTAGAAAGGTGATATATCAGGCAGACCCTGAGGCGCAAATATGGTTATTTGGTTCACGAATGACCAGGCAAAAAGCGCTATTTGAAAATCAGCCTGGGCTGGGTTTATGAGGGGCTAAGGCGTCTCGCCAACCGGAATGAACTGCATGAACTTGATTATCAATAAAGAAGCGCTTGAAAAGTCGGGCAAGTTTTCAAACCCTGACTGGACAGAAAAAGGCGAGCCCCGTGCCAAAGTCGGCCTGAAGCACTTGTCGACCTTATGGTTCAATACCGGAACCCTATGCAATCTGGCATGCAAGAATTGCTATATTGAATCCACGCCCAGGAATGACCGGCTGGTTTACATCTCCCATGCGGAAGTGGTCACCTATCTCAACGAGATCAGGGATCAGGATTTAGGCACGACCGAAATTGGCATCACCGGCGGCGAGCCTTTCATGAACCCGGACATCATTCCGATCATGGAGAGTGTGCTGGAGCGAGGCTTTGCGTTGCTGGTACTGACCAATGCCATGAGGCCGATGATGAAATGCGCAGATGATCTGCTACGGCTTAATCATAAATTCGGAGCGAAGATGACACTGCGGGTTTCGGTCGATCATTTCCAACCGGAACTGCATGAGGATGAGCGCGGCAAAAACAGCTGGAAGCCAATGATGCTGGGGCTTAAATGGCTGTCTGACAACGAGTTTACCATCGATATTGGCGGACGCACCCGCTGGGGCGAGGAAGAAGAGAAACTAAGGTCTGGATTTGCCAGGTTCTTTGCCAACAACAACATCAAGATCAATGCGTTCGATCGCAAGCAACTGGTCCTGTTTCCTGAAATGGAACCTGCTGAGGATGTTCCCGAGATCACCACCGATTGCTGGGGCATTTTGAATGTCGATCCGTCCGACATGATGTGCTCATCCTCCCGCATGGTAGTGAAGCACAAGGGCGATGATCGCCCAACGGTTCAGTCGTGTACACTACTTGCCTATGACCGGCAGTTTGATCTGGGACCAACGCTTGTAGAAGCGTCGAAACCGGTTTCGCTCAATCATGTGTTCTGCGCAAAGTTCTGCGTGCTCGGCGGCGGCGCTTGCAGCGTAAAAGATTAGAAATTCTCGGGTAACTGACAAATGCTGGCAATTATTGGGGGAACAGGTCTTTACGACGTTGAAGGTCTGGAACTGGTATCAGAAGAAGAAGTCGATACACCGTTCGGCACGCCATCTGCCCCGCTTTGCACACTGAAAACAGGCGACCGGGAAATTCTGTTCTTACCTCGCCATGGTAAGGGGCATTCCTTCCTGCCCCACGAGATCAATTACCGGGCAAATATGTATGCGCTAAAGCAGGCCGGTGCGCGAATGGTATTGGGGTTCTCAGCGGTTGGCAGTCTGCGCGAAGAAATTGCGCCTGGTGATTTTTCCATTCCCTCTCAATATCTCGACCTTACCAAAGGTAAGCGCGAGGGTACCTTCTTCGGTAATGGCATTGCTGCGCACGTTTCCACTGCGGTACCAACGTGCCCTGCACTGTCCGGCTGGGTGAAGCAGGTAGCACAGGAAAAAGCCGTCAAGTTGCATATGGATAAGACCTACGCCTGCGTTGAGGGGCCGCGCCTTGGTACAAAGGCCGAGAGCTTTTTCATGCGGCGAGCTGGATGCGATCTTGTCGGCATGACCAATGTTCCGGAAGTGTTCCTCGCCCGTGAGGCGCAGCTCTCTTACGCAACCATCTGCATCGCCACCGATTATGATTGCTGGCTTGATGATCCTGATCAACATGTGACGGTTCAGGCGGTGATAGAACGGTTTAACGCAAGCCTTGCGAAGGCCAGGGAACTGCTGATGGCGCTGTTGGCTTTGCCCTTGCCGACCATTGATGAAGACTACCGTAAAGCACTTGAAATGGCGGTGCTCACCCCTGACAGCGCATTGAATGAAGAGCAGCTGGCAATGCTGGAAGTCCTGCGAGCTTAGTTTCAGATATGCCCGTTTCGGTCATCATCCCAGTTGCTCCCAGTGATGATGCCTGGGCCGACCTCATTCCGCAGCTTCAATTGCCGGAAAATAGCGAGATTGTTATTTGTCCTGGCGAACAGAATTTTAACCCGGATGTATCTGGTATTTCCGAAAACGTCAGGCTCACTGTTTGCCGCGAAGGGCAAGGACGGGCGGGGCAGATGAATGCGGGCGTTCATATGGCAACACACGACATGATCTGGTTTTTGCATGGGGATTCGCGGATTAATCAGGAAACACTTAAGCAACTTGGTCATGGGATAGCCAGGAAAGCCGAAGCCCTCTACTTCTTTGATCTGAAGTTCCTGGATGATGGACCGAAAGCAATGGGCTGGAATGAAAGGGCGGTTCGCTGGAGAGCAGGGTGGATGAAGATTCCGTTTGGTGATCAGGGGTTCTTAATACCGAAGGTTCTCTTTTCCAAGCTGGGCGGATATCGTGAAGACTTGGCTTATGGCGAAGACCACGTCTTTGTCTGGAAGGTAAGGCAGGAGGGATACCCGGTTATTCGGCTCCCTGCACCGGTTTACACGTCAGCTCGCAAGTACCAGAAGGGTGGCTGGTTATCTGTTACGGTGAAGCACGTCTGGCTGACCATTGTGCAGGCTGTGCCCAATTGGCTGGAGCTGAAACGGCGGCAGCTGATGCGAGTATTCCGATGAAAATAGCCGTTGCTATTTTTGCCAAGACGATTGGCCTCTCGCCGGTTAAGTCGCGGCTTGCCTCAACTGTCGGCGTGGAGTTGGCTGAAGCATTCTACTCGCGGAGCATTGCCTGTACTCACGACATGATGTTGTCTGTTGTAGCGACCAGCAAAGTCGAGGTGTTTCCGCATTGGGCGCTCGCTGAAGAAGATGGACCAGTGCAGTTTGATGGACGGGGGTATCCCGCATTGTGGACGGGGGAGGGTGATCTTGGAGCAAGGCTCGCGACGATCTCTGAGAGACTGTTCGATGACTATGATGGCGTTGTGATGATTGGATCGGACAGCCCTCAACTTTGCAGCGGGCACCTGGTCAGTGCCATTGCACAGATGAGGCATGATCCAGATTTATGCGTAGTTGGACCAGCGGAGGATGGAGGTTTTTACTTCTTCGGCACCGGACGCCCCGTACTCAGGAAAGTCTGGGAAAGCGTAACCTACAGCAAGGACACAACATTTAACGAACTGGTCTCTCGTTTGGAAGGCAGGGATATTCACTACTTGCCAAAGGAGCAGGATGTGGACGCGGCTGAAGATCTCAAGAGACTTGAAAACAATCTCTCAGGCAAGGTCGGGCGGTTAAGTGAGAGTCAGAGAGAGTTATTGCAGTGGCTGCGCTCTAATCAAGGGTGCTCTGCCTGTTAATGTGTGAATAAAAAGTATTTATGATCTAAATGGCGCTAGCTTAAGAGATCACTTCTGACACATTGTAAGTGATAAGTAGTTAATCTTTCTTTAGGAAAAAATCATGAAAGCCCCCGAAGCCATTGGGCTCAATGGCTATAAGGACATCCCCTTATAGAGCAAAATACACATCCAGTGTCTTATATAAAAAGATTTGGATGTTCTGAAAATGAATGCATTTGATTTAATGAATAGGCTATCTGTTATTTATGACGCACGTCAGCAATGGAAAATAGATCATAAACTTGCTGATATTCTGCTCTTAGTCATTTGTGCAGTCATTGCAGGTTGCGAAGGCTGGGAAGAAATTGAAGACTTCGGCAATGAGCGAATGGTTTGGTTAAAAAAATATGGTAAATTTGAATACGGCATTCCTTCCCATCATACAATTTCCAGGGTAGTTGCTGCTATTAAACCAAAGCAATTCCAGAAATGTTTTATTGAGTGGATGTAAGCCTGCCACCGGGCAACTAATGGTGAGATCATTGCAATTGATGGAAAAACAGCAAGAGGATCATACGACAAAGGCAAGGATAAAGGTGCTGATTATTTGCTAGCGGTAAAAGGTAACCAGGGCAAGCTTCATGAAGCATTTGAGAATTATTTTTCTGTTGAAAAAATGAATCAATGGAAGGATGACACTTTCAGAACTGAAGAAAAAATCCATGGTAGAATTGAAACACGTCTTCACATAGTTAGTGATATCTTTGATGAGTTTGTTAATCTTTCTTTTGATTGGAAAGGAATGAAAACTCTCGGAATTATTTTGTCTGCAAGAATGGAAGATGGTGTATTTAATGCTGACAACATCAGTGTGCGTTATTACATTTCCTCTGCGCAATTAACTGCAGAAAAGTTTGCACATGCTGCAAGAGAGCATTGGGCAATCGAGAATAAACTCCATTGGAAAATGGATGTTGCAATGAGAGAAGATGATTGTCGAATCAGAAGGGGTAATGCAGCTGAAATGCTCACTGGTTTTCGGCATATGGCAGTTAATATGTTGAACAATACCAAAACCTTTAAAGCTGGTCTGAAGCGGAAGCAGAAAAAGGCTGCCATGAGCACTCGATATCTGTCTGAAGTCCTGGCAGGGTGCGGGGTTTCATGATTTTCCCTGGTTCCCACGGTCTACTCAACTTGCAATGAGAGAAGATGATTGTCGAATCAGAAGGGGCAATGCAGCTGAAATGCTCACTGGTTTTCGGCATATGGCAGTTAATATGGAGAACAATACCAAAACCTTTAAAGCTGGTCTGAAGCGGAAGCAGTAAAAGACCGCCATGAGCACTCGATATCTGTCTGAAGTCCTCGCAGGGTGTGGGGTATCATGATTCTTCTCTGCCCTGTGGATGGAATATAATGTCAACCTTAAGAAGTAGTTTTAAAACAGCCTCTAACTTAACTTTCAAAAAAATATGGTAATGGAGAAAAAATGAAGAAGGCAATAATTGGTTATACAGGTTTTGTTGGTGGTAATATTATAAAAGAAAAAAAATTTGATTACTATTATAACTCAAAAAATATTGGAGAAATTAGAAATTGTAAATTTGATGAACTTTATATTTCTGGTGTATCTGCAGTTAAGTGGGTTGCAAATAAAGAGCCGAAAAAAGATTGGGGTGATATTCAGAGGTTGATAGATGATTTAATGACCGTAAAGGCAAATAAAGTTGTTCTAATATCTACCGTTGATGTTTATCCAAATCCTATAGGTGTAGATGAGGATTCGGAAATTATTATAGGGGAGTGTGAACCATATGGAAAGCATCGCTTATTATTTGAGAAAGAAATTTCAAAAATATTTGATGATTTTACAGTTGTCAGACTACCTGGGTTGTTTGGAGAAGGGCTTAAAAAAAATATTATTTTTGACTTTTTGAATAACAATATGATCGATAAAATTGACTCGAGAAATGAATTTCAATTTTATGATTTGTCAAAATTGGTGAGAGATATTGATGTGGCATTAATGGAGAATATAAAGCTTATAAACTTCGCTGTTGAACCAATTTCTGTAAGAGAGGTAGCTTCTATTTGCGGTATAAATGGATTTGATAATAAACTCGATATGAAAGCAGTTAACTATGATTTTAAAACAAAATATTGTAATTTCTACGGGTCAGATAATGGCTATCTCTATTCAAAAAAACAGGTTCTGGAACAGTTAAGACAGTATGTGAATGGTTGCAGGCAGGTGTGATATGGAAATAGGTATCTCAAATATAGCATGGGATGATGTGAATGAAGAGCTGGTATTAGATTATTTGAAAAATAATCAAGTTCAAAATATCGAGGTTGCACCAGCAAAGATTGTAAAAAATGTGGAAAGCTTTAAAGAAAAGGAGGTTATGAGATATAAAAATAAAATGAATAATGAAGGTTTCAATGTGTGTTCTATGCAGGCCTTACTGTATGGCGGACCGAAAGGTAATATTTTTGGTGATAATTCAGAAAGAGAAGACTTAAAGTTACATTTATTCAAAATAATTGAAATGGCTGCTATTTTAAATGCCGAAAACTTGGTGTTCGGCTCGCCGAAAAACCGTATCAAAGGGTGTTTGAATAAAGCTGAGTCGTTTAGGGTGGCTGAAGATTTTTTTTCTCCAATAGCGGAGTATGCGAGTCAAAATGGGTGCAATTTTTGCATTGAAAATAACCCTGAATATTATGGAGCTGATTTTTTGGTGACTACGAGCGAGCTCGTCGAGTTTATTAGGTATGTTAATCACAAAGGTTTAAAGGCTCATTTTGATACTGCTGGTATGTACTTGGCTGATGAAGAAATCGAAGAGTCTATTTTACAAAATGATTCAATGATAACTCATTTTCATATAAGCCAAAAAGATTTGAATGTAATATGTGAGGGTGAAATAAATCATAAGAAAGTATTTAAGGCTTTGAAATCAGTTGGTTATGATAAGAAAGTCATAGTTGAGATGAAAAAAACAGAATCCCCTGTTGATGATATTAAAAAAGCAATAGATTATGTGAAGAAGGTTTATAGTGTTTAATTTGATCATCTTGCTGAGTGTTCTATTCTCATCTTCGGCTCAATTATTTCTGAAGAGGGGGGCAGAGAATCTACCTGAAATTGAAATACAATCATTAATTGATATATTGCTTTTGATAAAAGAAATGCTATCAAATATGTACTTGATGGTAGGTGTAATATTTCAAGTGATTGCTTTACTGATATGGATCTTTATCCTGAAAAAAGTTGACGTCAGCTATGCATACCCATTTATTTCAATAGGGTTTGTTTTTGTTCTTTTTGGAGGTGTTTTTTTCTTTAGGGAAGGATTAGATTTTCAAAGAATAGCTGGTTCGATAATTATTTGTTGTGGAGTAATATTGGTTAGTCGGAGTGGGTATGGTTTATAAGGGTGTCGAGAAGGGCCGTGCTTCTTGGTTTTATATTGTATTTTGCTGGATGCTGCTTTTAGTCTTTATAACCTATAACTTTGGACTGAGTGCTAAATATTTTAATATGACGCCTTGGGATGGAACATTTCAAACATTGTTCCCTTTAATTAAAATTAGTTTTGGGAAGTATCCTGGAGTTGATTTCTTTTATTTTCATGGAAATGGAATTCCGTATATAATCTACCCGGGATATAGCCTCTTGAAATCACTTGGCTTTGGTGAGATTGTTTCTGCTCTTTATAGTACTTTTTTTGTTAATTTTTTATTTTTAGTATTCTCAATATTAGCTTTAGTTAGGCTTCTTTTCGATCTTCTTGAAAGCGTTTGTATAACCTTGGTTTTAATCACAATATTTCATTTGATTCCATTTTCAGGTGGATACATCTCCCCACTATTTTTGGGGGCTCCAATGGCAATAAGGTTTTTTCCTCATGCTCTTATGGGGCTTATGAGTTATTATTTTGTGAGGAAAGTTAGTGGTGGAATTAATTCTTTGAGGTCATATTTATTATATGGAATAGCGGGAGTAGTTGGTGTTTATTTATCTGCCGAACAAGGCTTCTATAGCTTTGTAGGGGGGGTATGCTCAATTTTTTTATATTTTGTTTATAATAAGAAATTAATGAAGTCTGTATCTGTTTCTGTTTCTCTAATTTCTTTATTCCTGATTTTTTTGGTTATAAGCTCTTACTTGTTTTTTGGAAATTTAGAAACAATAAAGGTGATAAAGACTATATCCGATGATCAAGCATGGGTGTTTGGTGTTTTTCCAAATGGTTTTTATGATGATGTTAGTGAGATATTTTCATTCTCAATAATTTCGGCACTTCCCAGTCAAATAATCACTATATTTTCAAGTGCTTTGTTTTTGGTTCAAGTTGCGTTTTTAATCTTAAAGATGATGCGGGTCGAGATTTTTGTTGTTTTTTCATCTCTATTCTTTTCAGCGTTATTGTCATGGGCTTCAAATATTGGATATATTGGTGGGCATCAAACAGCCCTCTTCTCTAGATATGCTCTATTGTCATTGTTGTTCTTTTTAATATTTTTTCTGGATAAGGTTAATGCGAACATTCAAAAAGAAAGTTAATCTTTTTTTATTTTACTTTCTTCCATTTACTTCAGTACTATTTTGGGCATATTATTCGTCCGTTAATAATCACAATATTAATAAAATTGAATATTCCAATAATGCTTTTGAAGGGGTTTACCTTAGCAATTTTTATGATTTCCATATTTCCAGTGGTTCTTTTGATATTAAACATCAATATTCAAAGTTCTTGGAGTTAAGTACTAACGCTATAGCTAGGGATTTTGGAGGTAGTTTTTTTACCTCAGGCTATTCTGATAGTATGAGAGCTGAGAATGGTGGCTTTTTTACGAAATCAGCAAAGCTAGACACTGTAATTAGTTCTGATTTTTTCTTGGGTTTAAATAGGAAATTTAGATTCAAAACAGTCGGAGGTGATAAGTTTGCGTTGTCTGAGTTCGTGGGACGAGACTTGAAACTCGAAGACATTAATGGAGAATATTATTATGGTACGTTATTGAATGTAGACGGTAATGTTCTTGAAATTTCTGCACTACTTCCACCTTTTACTGCAATAAAACATCTGATATTTCCAAAAATAATTAAAGATCAAATAAAGCCTTTTACTATGATGTTGAACCAGGACCAAATGGGGGTTGTTCGCGGTGGACTTGTCCAAGTGATCGAACCTAAGGCTGAGAGTCAAGGATTCCATCTTAGACATCTCCCATTTCATAATAAAATAAATATAGAAAAAAATTATACGCTATTAGTTGGGGGTAAGGAGTTAAAAATCGATCAGGTAATAAGAGTTAATGATAAAGAATTTATAGTGACTCATGATTCCTCATCTTTTATCGAGCCATATTTCGATACGAGGAAAAATATTGTTAAGGTTATTCCTAGTATTCAAAAGAATCAAAGAGAGACTGTAATTGACGTTGATACAAGTTTTGATGATGGTTTTTTTTATGGTAGAAATTCTAATTATGATATCAGCTTAAAATCTGCAAAATATTTAATGCCCAAAAAAAGAATAAAGCTTGATAATGATGATATAGAGTATTTTGTATCAGATGTTGATTATAACCGTAATGTGATTACTGTTGATGTTACAAAATCCTTTTGCCTAAATTTAAAACATATTGTAAACATGGAAATGTCTGTGCAATTGCGTGATAAATTCATGCAATCTGAATTTGAATCTGAGAAAACATGTTTGGAAAAAATATTTAATTTATCATCGATACTTAAAGAAGGTTTCTACAAGCAATATTATGATTTTATCTCAGAATCAAAACTTAATGGTGAATCCCTTTGGAAACGGGGAGGGGCTGAAATTCTATCACTCGGTGAAGCAGTCCTGAATAAAAATGAAGTTAAGCAAGGTAATAATAGTGGATATGCTAAGGACTTTAGTATTTGGGAAATTTACCCAGGAAGCTTACTAAATTTATATTACTATAAGGAGAATCCTGCTCCAACTGAAATGATGATACATGTACTTGGGAAAGAATCAAGGCTAGAGTACTATTCATCATTCCGTAATAGTGGTGTGGATTATGTAGCGTTTGCTAAGCCTGAAAGGTTTACGCAGTGGCTAATTAATTGGCATTGGCCCTTTTTTAGAGAGTTAGTACACAAGTATCAGCCTATTTTGGATTTAGATGAGTTTTCCCTGTGGAAGATTGAGAAGAAAAAAGATGCTGAGAAAAAAAGGAGTGAATATCTATTGCTGGATGGGAGAACACTTATTTCTAAAAGTCATGACATCGAATTATATACTGTTCGTATTGATTACGAAATTGAAATGCCGTTTGGTTTTATACCACTGCTTGGTAAGTCTACTCGTTTTCTGATAAATAAAACTGGCGCTCTTAATGAAATGCCTGTGAGCATACCATGGTATGAAAGTTCATTTGAATTTCCAGTGGTCGTCAAGGATGGTAGACCTGTTGAATTATCAATAAGAAAGTTAAGTGATTTTATTGGGGGTTCAAATATAAAAGTGAATAATATCTATTATAAAGTTGAAGATGTTGATAAGGAAAAAATTATTAAACTATTCTTTGATTCTCCTTCAGTGAGAGCGGTAAATGGATTTGATATTTAAAGGGGTCAAATCTTAATCAGATTGGTATCGCTTTGATTGCCAACACGGGTGCTCTCTCAGGTTGATAATTGGCTCAATAGTCAACTATCACTTTGCCTGACATAAAGTTGGACCAAAGTTGTTCCCAGGGACCCTTGCTCTGGATCAGAGACCTTGTTTCCAGAAGCACTTCCGCACCTGCTGATTTCCATCTCATGCCTGAACCACACAACCGTTGTTTGACCAGTGTTTTACATGCCGCTTCGGTTACCCCGGAGCCTATCGGCCAGTTGTGCTTCAAAGCCTGTTGATACTTCATTAAGTGATGATTGTTGGTAAAGTAAGTCATGGCCTTGTAACGTTTTTCTATCAGTGCAGTGGTCTTTTCGGGAGTTCTGCAGACTCAATTGCGCATTCCGGAGCATTCGGCCACCCATTCCACTAACATTCGGCCACTGATTCCGGAAGTATCCGGCCACCCATTCCGGAAACATTCGGCCACCCCCCATCGAAGCGCAGCGACGCATCGAGCTGGAGCTTAGGACGTAGGTTTGAACTTCGCCAGTTTTGCTTGTTTCTTGCGCAGTGACTCACCCTTCAGAGGGACGCGGTGGGCATTATGAATCAGCCGGTCCAGAATCGCATCTGCCAGTGCCGGATCACCGATCAGTTCATGCCAGTGATCAACCGGCATCTGGCTGGTAATCAGGGTGCTCTTGAGGTTATGCCGGTCTTCAGCCAGCTCCAGCAAGTCTCGCCTCTGATTCTCGTTTAAGGGGGCAAGCCCCCAGTCATCCAGAAGGAGTAAGTCGGTTTTGGCCAGCGCCGTCATTATCTTCGGTTAGCGACCATCAGCACGGGCAAGGCTCAGGTCCTGCAGCAATCTTGGCAGTCTCTGGTATTGGACTGTATAACCATCACGACAGGCTTTCTGGGCCAGGGCACAGGCCAGCCAGGTTTTACCAACCCCGGTTGGTCCGGTGATAATGACGTTTTGATGATCCTTTATCCAGCCACTCACTGCCCAGTAACTGTTGAAACTGCTCACGCTTGAGACCGCGAGGGTGGCGGAAGTCAATGTAGGGAAAAATCATGAAAGCCCCGAAACCATTGGGCTCAATGGCTATAAGGACATCCCCTTATAGAGTAAAATAAATATCCAGTGTCTTATATAAAAAAGATTTGGATGTTCTGAAAATGAATGCATTTGATTTAATAAATAGGCTATCTGTTATTTATGACGCAAGTCAGCAATGGAAAATAGATCGTAAACTTGCTGATATTCTGCTCTTAGTCATTTGTGCAGTCATTGCAGGTTGCGAAGGCTGGGAAGAAATCGAAGACTAGCGGTAAAAGGTAACCAGGGCAAGCTTCATGAAGCATTTGAGAATCATTTTTCTGTTGAAAAAATGAATCAATGGAAGGGTGAAACTTTCAGAACTGAAGAAAAAAGCCATGGTAGAATGGAAACACGTCTTCAGATAGTTAGTGATATCTTTGATGAGTTTGTTAATCTTCCTTTTGATTGGAAAGGAATGAAAACTCTCGGAATTATTTTGTCTGCAAGAATGGAAGATGGTGTATTTAATGCTGACGACATCAGTGTGCGTTATTACATTTCCTCTGCGCAATTAACTGCAGAAAAGTTTGCACATGCTGCAAGAGAGCATTGGGCAATCGAGAATAAACTCCATTGGAAAATGGATGTTGCAATGAGAGAAGATGATTGTCGAATCAGAAGGGGTAATGCAGCTGAAATGCTCACTGGTTTTCGACATATGGCAGTTAATATGTTGAACAATACCAAAACCTTTAAAGCTGGTCTGAAGCGGAAGCAGAAAAAAGGCCGCCATGAGCACTCGATATCTGTCTGAAGTCCTCGCTGGATGCGGGGTTTCATGATTTTCCCTGGGATTGGGTGCCGAAGTATAGGTTTCGAGTTCTTACTGGTGCCGTGAAGGCGGAGGTGCATAACTGTATCCAAGTCTTTTGCAGCCAGCTTCAATGCTGGGTTGACTGAATATTCAGAATGATCATGTGCATTTACTGGTAAAAGTGCCTCCAAAAGTTTCGATCTCGCAACTTGTTGGAACGGTGAAGGGGCGGACGGCTTTGAGGTTGTTCACAAAATTCCCTTATCTTAAGAAGAAGCCTTATTGGGGCAATCACTTCTGGGCAAAAGGCTATTGTGTTGACACTATTGGAGTTGATGCAGAAATGATTCGCAAGTATGTAAAGTACCAAGAGAAGAAAGAACGTCTCCAGCAGGAGATAGACTTTAGGAAATAACCTTCAATTTTGGGGCAACTTGCACCAGCCTTCTCAGAAGGCTGGCTGTTTCAGCCCCCTTTTAGAAGGCCCAAAGCAAAACCACGTTCTAAGAACGTGGATCATTTACTTCGGTGGTAGTTTTAGAAGTATTTTTAGTAAATTTCAATTTTTATTTAATATGAAAGTACAATTCGATATTGCCATAATTGGCGGTGGTTTTTTTGGCCTTTTTATTGCTGAATATTTTTCCAAGATTGGTAAGTCAGTTATTTTGTTAGAAAAAGAAAAGGAGTTTATGACCCGTGCATCTTATGTTAATCAGGCAAGGGTACATAATGGTTACCATTATCCAAGGAGTGTTTTGACAGCTTTACGATCAAGGGTATCATTCCCTAAATTCAATAATGAGTTTAGAGACTGTATTTGTGATGAGTTTGTAAAATATTACATGATTGGCTCTTTGATGGGTAAGGTCACCGGGAAACAATTCAAGAGCTTTTGTGAACGAATAGATCTACCCTGTGAAGTGGCTTCATCAAAAGTTAAAAATTTAACAAATCCTAAGCTCATTGAGGAGGTTTTTCTTGCAAAAGAATTTGCATTCGATTCGAAAAAGCTAAGAGAGATAATGTTGGGGCGATTGGAGGCTACGTCTGTTTGCTTAACGACTAATGCTGAGGTGTATAAAATTTCTGAATCCAAAATGGGCGGTATTGATGTTAACTATTACCACCAAGATGAAGATTTTATTATTAGCGCTAGGCAAGTTTATAACTGTACATATTCTCAGATAAATAAAGTTGTATCAAATTCGTACATGAAAAATATTCACCTTAAGCATGAAATGACAGAGATGTGCCTTGTGGAGGTTCCTGATGCCTTGAAAGGTGTTGGGATCACAGTAATGTGTGGGCCGTTTTTCTCAGTAATGCCTTTTCCATCTAAAGGTTTGCATTCTTTCAGTCATGTACGATATACGCCTCATTATGAATGGCATGATAGTGATTCAGCCTATATTGATTCACATCAGCATATTGCAAATGTTAATAAAAAAAGTGCATGGAATAAAATGAGATATGATGCAAAAAGGTATTTGCCAATACTGGATTTATCAATTTATAAAGAATCTCTCTGGGAGGTAAAAACTATATTGCCTAGAAGTGAGACTGATGATTCTCGACCTATATTATTTAAAGCGAACTACGGTTTAAAAGGTTTTCACTGTATTATGGGGGGAAAGATTGATAATGTTTATGATGTTATTGATGTTATAAAAAATTTAGGTCTTGATAGTTGAGGTTTTTATGGATAACTGTTTTGTATCAGTTGTGATTAATGGTTTCTGTTTGAATGATTTTGAGTCAAAAGTTTTCCAGCTTCATCAGTATCTTCAAGGAAGATTTTCTGATTTTGAAATATTAATTATTGATTCCCCGGGGAAAGTTGATATTGATATTAATATTCATAGATTATTGGTAGCTGTTTCATCAATAAGATATATAAGACTTACAACCGATGTTGATCATGATGTTTTGGTTGCTGCTGGTCTTGAGAATTCTATAGGTGATTTTGTTCTTTGTTTTGATTTGGGGCGGGATCCAATCTTTAAAATTCATGACTTTGTTAAGTCTTGCCGGAGTGGTGATGATATTGTGGTTGGAACTGCAGAAGTAAGTACATCTTTTGCTTATCGCTGCATTAGGCCGTTAGTTACCAGTATTCTAAAGGATATTGGGTATGGGATTCCTCGAAATGCTACCGGTTTACTTTGTTTTAGTCGGCGAGCTATTAACTCAATTACTGAGTCAGGCAGGTTTCACCACAAGCTTTATGTCAAGATTTCTCAGTCAGGGTATAAAATTTCTAAGCATGAATATAAATTAGTTGAGGGAAAAAAAATTGAGAAATCTTTTTCAAAGGGGTTTAAAGAGTCTTTTCAATATTTGGTCTTTAACTCGACAAAGCCACTAAGATGGATGAGTGTAGTTGGCTTGTCTGCAAGCATTATTTCACTTTTTGTCGCTTCGTATAGCTTGATAATTAACTTGTTTAAAAATAATGTTGTTGCTGGTTGGACTACTACTATCATCTTTTTGTCAGTTATGTTTATTTTTCTTTTCACAATCATGGCCTTTTTTGGTGAATACATTGCACGGTTGCTTGATGACAGAAGTGAACATAAAGATTATTCAATTGTGTATGAGAAAAATAGCTCTGTCATGCTCAATGAAAATAGATTTAATGTTCTCTTCGACTCTGTTGAAAGTGAAGTTAATCTTGTTCAAACAGGAAGGAAATCTTAAGTGAGTAACCTTGATATTCCGAAGTTTCAATGTGTCGAATTCTCAGAAAAGAACTTTGACTACTGTGTTTGTGTGTTTGTGATTAATGAAGGTAATAGACTTTTAAATCAGCTGAAAGAAATGAGTCAGCTTGCTTTGCAAGCTGATATAGTGATTTCTGACGGGGGTAGTACAGATGGCTCCACAAATACAGATGTATTGAAATCTTATGGTGTCAACTCACTTCTTGTTAAGGATGATTTTGGAAAGCTTGGCAGTCAAATGCGAATTGCTTTTTCTTGGGCAATGAATAGGGGCTACAAAGGCGTTGTGGTTATAGATGGAAATAATAAAGATAGCGTAGTAAATATTAATGATTTTGTTTTAAAGCTTTCTGAAGGTTGGGATCATGTCCAAGGTTCAAGGTTTATTCCTGGAGGTGAGGCTATTAATACCCCAATCACTCGGCTATTAGGGCTAAAACTTATTCATGCTCCATTAATGAGGTTGGCCAGCGGTTTTCAATATACTGACACAACGAATGGTTTTAGAGCGTACAGCATGAATTTTCTTTTAAATAGAAATGTAGGCCTATTTAGATCGGTATTTACTGGTTATGAGCTTCATTATTATTTAGCAAGGACAGCACCTAGGCTCAACTTCAAATGTATTGAAATACCAGTTACGAGAAAATATCCTCAAGATGGCAGATTACCTACAAAAATTACTCCAATTCAAGGTAATTTTAACGTTTTAAAAAAGCTTTTTTCTGTTGTATTCGGAAAATATGATCTTAAGAATACGGGTGTCTAATTTACTTGCATAAAGGCTTTCCAGGCTTTCTCACTCAGGGAGTGGATATCCTGATATTGTGCCAGTATACGCTGCCATTTCTTTGCGAATTTATGCTCCCTGAGGTAGCCTATGGTTTCTGCATTCAGCACATAGGTCCGGTACGGGCGATGCAGTAATGTCAGGAAATTTTCCCGGCTTTTGCTCTCTGTGGTGCTGAACCAGGTAAACAACTCATTGGTGATGACAGTGCAGCAACCGTTTTGTTCTTTTGTCTCGCCCCGGCGTCGTCTGTTTGCAGGTAATGGGAGCAACGGATACCTGTCGCCTGTAGTTCGTCTTTTTCCTAGTGGAACGTTCGTGGCCTTTGGTAATCAGGTTACTGAGCTCCCCTGTCGAGATAGAAACACCTATATCCCAGAGAAACTCCAGTAGCTGGGCTGTGTACGCCACAGGCGAAATACTGATGCAAAATGAATGCTCGGAGCTGCGGGCCGAAATGATGACCGTTAAGAGCACTCGGCGGGAGATCACTGATGACTTTACCGTCGGGAGTCACCCACTTCTCAAGCCAGTTGCGTATTCTGGCGAACATGAACGCTCATTCTGGAAAATTCCAAAAAGTGTTCATGATGGCCCAGAATATGTGGAAGAGGCAATGCAGCTGAAATGCTCACTGGTTTTCGACATATGGCAGTTAATATGTTGAACAATACCAAAACCTTTAAATCTGGTCTGAAGCGGAAACAGAAAAAGGCCAAATGAGCACTCGATATCTGTCTGAAGTCCTTGCAGGATGCGGGGTTTCATGATTTTTCCATGTTATTCTGGTTCATTGGGGGTCACCCTTTGGTTTTGTTTGTTGGTGGTACTTCAAACTTAAACCGGTAACCCTCTCTTTTGAAGAGGTAGTGTCAGATCAGATCGTTACTTATTCTATTCATGGGCTTTCTGTCAGGCACTATCTATTGGTTAGATTTTTATAGGTCCGTGCACTCCTGTAACATCAGGATTATTTTGATAGCTTAGTAGTGTTCTTTATACTATTTTTCTTCTACTCAGTTAGATTATTATTTGTGCATATTATTTTTTTTAACATTACCTTAAGCTGATGTTTAATTCATTTCCAAATAAATCTCTCCTGCAAAACACCATTGCTCTTTATGTTATTCAGTTATCACTTATTGCCAGCCCTGTTGTTTTGATCCCTTTTTTGTCTCGGGCTCTTGGCGTTGAAATTTTTGGCATATATATGTATTGCCTAAGTATAGCATTCTGGTTTTCAATGGTTATAGAGTATGGTTTCCAGTTATCGGCTACACGCAGTATTGCTGAGGCGCAGTTAGATACTTATCGGGTAACCTCTGTTGTGCAACAGGTACAGAGTGCTAAGCTGTTTCTTGCTATGCTTGCTGTGGTCGGGTTGGTTATGTTTTTATGCATTGTCCCTTTGTCCCAAAGTAATCTGGGCTGGCATATCGTGACCGTTGTCTATGCGATTGTTCTGGGTTTCAGGCCTACCTGGTATTTTCAAGGGAAAGAAGATCTTACTGTTAACTCCCTTCTGGATGTGGGAAGTGCTATTCTCTCACTGGTTTTGATTTTTCTGTTTATCAAGAAACCCGAAGATGGTGTTTGGGCATTGGTATTTCAGTGTGGCGCTAAGGCGATTGCCTATCTGATTGCTAATGGAATGATTTATAGGCAGGTTGGAGGTTTTAGAGTCAGTATAAACGGCGCGCTGGAAGCACTTCGGGAAGGCTTCAGCATGTTTGTTTTTACAGCCTCCGTCAGCTTCTATACCACTGCAAATGGATTACTGCTTGGTTTTTTTGCGCCCGCTGCCACTGTTGGTGGTTTTTTATCAGCTGAAAAAATTACCAAGGCCGGTCTAAGTTTGCTGGGGCCCATATCCCAGGCCATTTTTCCCCGTATAACAGTGGTCGCAGGGCTTAACCCTGATCAAGCCAGGCAGATGGGACTTCTGATGACGGCTTTTATGGCCGCTTTTGGTGTAACGGGTGCCGTTTTGCTTTATTGTTTATCACCCTGGCTGGTGCCTTTTATCCTCGGGCCGGGGTATGAATCCGTTATTCCTATTATGCAGGTGTTGTCTTTGCTGATTCCGTTAATTGCCCTGAGTAATGTATTTGGCATTCAATACCTTTTGCCTAAGCGGAAAGACAGAGTATTTAACCAAATCATCATTTCTGCCGGTGCGGTTAATCTGGTTCTGGCAATCCTGCTGGCTGAGCATTTCCAAGCCATTGGCATGGCATGGGCTGTGGTGATTTCAGAAGCCTTTGTCACCCTCGCGATGATGATGGTTGTTCTCAAAAATAAATTTAGGTACTGATTTGTAGTCGTTATGAAAATATTAATGGTAGGCGCAGGCCTGACCTGTGCGGTTATCAGCCGTGGATTGGCTGAACATGGTCATGAAGTAACCGTGATCGATAGCCGGGCGCATATTGGAGGTAACTGTCATACAGAACGAGACGCAGAAACCGGGGTTATGCAGCACGTGTATGGCCCCCATATTTTTCATACCGATGATGCTGAAGTGTGGGAGTACGTTAACCGGTTTGCCACATTTGTTCCCTTTGTAAACCGGGTGAAAGCGGTGGCAAAAGGTAGTGTGTATTCGTTGCCGGTGAATCTGCACACCATCAACCAGTTCTTTGGCAAGACGTTCTCACCTGATGAAGCCAGCCAGTTTATTGCAGAGATTGCTGATAAC
The DNA here is from genome assembly GCF_017744175.1 of Thalassotalea sp. G20_0. Taxonomy (NCBI): domain Bacteria; kingdom Pseudomonadati; phylum Pseudomonadota; class Gammaproteobacteria; order Alteromonadales; family Colwelliaceae; genus Thalassotalea; species Thalassotalea sp. G20_0. Next base: position 187,253 of record NZ_JAGHQV010000006.1, read on the forward strand.
ACCATTGCTGAGCCTGAGAGCTTTGAAGAGCAGGCGATGAAGTATATCGGTAAAGATCTCTATGAAACGTTTATGAAAGGCTATACAGAAAAACAGTGGGGAAGGAGCCCGAAAGAACTGCCTGCCAGTATCCTTAAACGTTTACCCGTACGATTTAATTATGATGATAATTATTTTAATCACCCGTTTCAGGGAATGCCGGAACAGGGCTATACCGCGATGATTGATAATATTTTGGATCATGCGAATATCCAGGTTTTACTTAATACGCCTTTTCAGCATGACATGGTTGCTGAGTATGATCATGTCTTCTATTCCGGAACCATCGATGGATACTTTCAGTATCGACTTGGGCGCTTGCCATACCGAACCTTGACATTTGAAAAGCACATTGCAGAGGGGGATTTCCAAGGTTGTGCCGTTCTGAATTATTGCGATGCCGATATGCCTTATACCCGAATCAGCGAGCATAAGCACTTTTCCCCTTGGGAGACTCATAAAGGTACGGTTTACTTTAAGGAATTCAGCAGTGAATGTGGTGAGGGTGATACACCATATTATCCTGTGAATTTGCTGGGAGGCCATGAGCTTCTGAGTGCGTACCAGGAGCTTGCTGTGTCAGAAAAGAAAACGTCATTTGTCGGGCGGCTTGGGCAATACCGCTATATGGATATGGATGTGTGTATCAGAACAGCGCTCGATGAGTTGAATGCATTTCTGCGGAATTAAGTAATGAAAAAAGAAAAGGAAACTACCTGTGCGGTAGTGGTGACCTATAATCGCAAAGAGATGCTGGTAAAGTGCCTAGATGGTTTGTTGAAACAAACTTGCCCACTAGATGAAATTGTCATCATCGATAATGATTCTACCGATGGTACCAGCAATTTTTTAAAATCATCAGGCTATTTAGAGTTGTCAAAGATTCATTATTGCCTGATGGATGATAATCTTGGTGGTGCCGGTGGTTTCCACAATGGACTGAAAATAGCCCATGAAAGAGGCCATGACTGGTTCTGGCTAATGGATGATGATGTTATACCTCTGAATGACGGGCTGGAAAAACTGAGCCATTATAAAGAGCAATATCATGCTCTCCAAGGGCAGCGAACCGATGTGAGTGGCGACGTCATAACTTGGTTCCAGCGATATGATATTTCGAAAGGCCGAGCCGTTAATGATGAAACAATAATGAGGCCTATGCTGGAAAATAATGGAGTGGCAAAAACAAACTGTTGTTGTTTTGAAGGTTTGTTTTTAAGTAAAAAGGCTGTATCAACCGTTGGTTTACCGGATAGTGATTTTTTTATCTCGGAAGATGACACTTATTACGGTTTCTTATTAGGCGAAGCTTTTGGAGTTTATATTGTACCGGAAGTAACTTTGCATAAGCAGCGTAGCTCAGGAGAAATTGTCATAATTTTCAATAGGCAAAAAGTCATTTTGTCAAGATTTTACCTCTACTATTATGCTAGGAACCAATTCCTCATGGATAGTAAAATATATGAAAATAATTCTACAATGAGATTTTTATCTTACGTAAAGAGTGTTTTATATTTGACGGGGAAATTCTTGGCCTATCTTTTTTTATACAGGGATGTTGCACGCTCCAATGCGATTCTGAAAGGAATTAAAGATGGTGTATTAGGTAGATTTGGCAAAGCTAAATATATTTAATTTATGTTCTGAAAGTATCCGCCTATTTATGATGGTTCATATATATTATAATGTTGTTTGAGTTTTAGTTAGATGACCTATGAAAATAAAACATTTGCATTCTTAATGTGTGCTCATAAATTGGATGACTTTTTACCGCTGGCCATAGACAGCGTTTTAAAACAGACTTACATTGACTTCAAATTTTATATTATTGCAAACAACTGCGATGATGATTTATGGTCATACTTAAGTGGGTTAAAGGATCATAGAATAGAAATATACAGAACAAAAATTGGGCAGCTTGCCTTTAATTTGAATTATGGTATTAACTTAATCAGTGCTGATTACGTTATTCGCTTTGACTCTGATGATATTTGCTTGCCTGATAGATTGTCTAATACAGCAAATGCGCTTAAAAAATTTGAATATCCTGATGTTTTGTCAGGTTCAGCCCAATGGATTGATGTTAATGGGCGTGTTCTTAAAGATCAGTCAGTTTTCATGGAGTCAGAAGAAATCAAAAAACGTTTATGGTGGAACAATCCTGTATGTCATCCTGCGACAGCAATATCTCTGAATACGCTTGTAAGCCATGGTGGCTATTCTTGGGGGTTTGGTTCTGAAGATTATGATCTTTGGTTACGATTGGCGCGGTCCACAAAGACAAGATTTGTAAGAGTACCTGAAATCTACATTCAGTACCGTATATCAGGCAATCAATCTAAAGGAGGTATATTGCCTTACTCTGAATCAGTTGGATTGATGTTCCGGGAACTTTTCTTTACTAAGAAAATCCGCTTTTTCTTTGGGGGGCTTCTATGGATCATAAAAGCCTTGTTAAAAGGAAAAAGGTAAGAGGCTGTTTTAAAACTACTTAAGCCTTCGTAGCATTATTCGAATCATGCATATATAAACGTAGGCTTCTGAACTCCTTGCCAGCTGTTCATAGTCTTTAGATAAACGTCTGGAACCTTCAATCCAGCCAAAGGTTCTCTCCACAACCCAGCGCCTGGCTTGAATGACAAACTTTCCCCGTGGGCGTTTTGTGATTTCAAGTTCCCTTTTGGGTTTGAAGCGATAAAACCACTCTTCAAGGTAACCCCGGTAGCCACAATCAGCCCAGACTTTCCGGATTTTTTTAAAGTATTTCTTAAGGTGAGCCAATATGAACTGTCCTGCAAAACTATCACTCAATGCGGCTGCGTGCACCCATACCACCAGAATCAGGCCAAGAGTATCAACAGCTATATGACGTTTTCTGCCTTTTATTTTCTTTCCGCCATCATAGCCTCGATCCCCCCTTTCCCTTTTACCGAGGTTTTAAAGATTGGGAGTCAATGCTTGCGGCTGTTGGTGGTGGCTCTTTGCCCGCCTGAATTCGCACCTGGTCACGAAGTGCATCATGCACCTTCTTCCATATGCCATCATTTTTCCAAATTCGGAAATAGGTGTAGACAGTACTCCATGGTGGAAAGTCAGAAGGCAGCATTCGTCACTGACAGCCTGTTTTAGTGAGATAGAATATGGCATTCAATATCAGACGATAAATCCAGTCACGTTGTCGACCATTTTTTGAAGTATCATAATAGCCAGGGTCAGGGAATAGAGGCTTGAGGGATGCCCACTCGTCATCGGTCAGGTCGGATGGATACATAATTATCCTCCTTCTTCTGCTAATCAGATACTGTAGTTATAGACGACTTTGAGTTTTTACCCTGAGTTAATGGTCAGTAACTTTTACAACAGTCTCTAAGAAAATCCTTGAATAGAAACTTAGAATATATTTATGAATCAATGTAGATGTATCTTATGAAGACCAAGGTTGCCATCATTGGAACAACTGCCCAGACTCTCTTGGTTTTTCGCGCTGACTTAATCAAACAACTGATTAAGGAGGGAATAACCGTTTTCGCCTTTGCCATGGATTATGATGAGTTAACCATGGAGCGTGTACGTAAATTGGGGGCAACGCCGGTATCATACTCATTATCAAGATATGGTTTAAACCCGCTAACGGATCTTATCCATACTTGGCAGTTATCTTGTAGGCTGCGTGAGTTGCAAATTGATGTTGTATTTTCCTACTTCTCAAAGCCGGTGATTTTTGGCAGCCTTGCAGCAAGATTCGCCGGAGTGAAACGCTGTGTTGGTATGCTGGAGGGGCTGGGGTACACCTTTACACCTACAAAAAAAATATCTTTTAAGCGATGGTTTGCCAAGCGAGTACAGGTGTTCTTGTACCGCTGCATGCTTTCGGAGTTGGATAGGGTCATTTTTTTAAATGGTGATGACCAGCATGAACTTCTTGAGAATTACTCTATAAAAGCCAAAGATACGCTGATTCTTGGTGGAATAGGTCTTGATTTAAGCAATTACTGTTACTCACCGCCACCGAAGGCACCATTTCGATTTATTTTTATTGGTCGTTTACTGGAAGAGAAAGGTATCCATTTTTACCTGGATGCAGCGCAGGCCATCAAGCAATCCTATCCTAGAGTAGTATTTACCATACTCGGGCAAATGGAGAAAAAAGCGAGCAGTAAAAAACTGGCAAAGCGAGTGTTGCAATATCAAACTGATGGTATCGTTGAGTTCCCTGGGCAGGTAGACAATGTTGTTGAGTGGTTGACGAATGCTTCGGTGTTTGTACTTCCCTCCTATCGAGAGGGGTTTCCCCGAAGCACCCAGGAGGCGATGGCGATTGGTCGCCCAGCCATTACGACCAATGTGCCAGGTTGTCGACACTCAGTGCTTGATGGAGTAACAGGTTTTGTTGTTGAGATAAATGATGTTCAGGCACTGATTGATAAAATGCTCTGGTTTATTGAAAACCCCGAAGCTGTAGAATCCATGGGTAGAGCTGGGCGGGAATTTGCTGAACTCCATTATGATGCTGACAAAATCAATACTCGCCTGATTCAAGCCATTTTTGATAACTAACCGGTTTCGTATTTCTGTGAATCTTCTTGTTACCGGAGGTAGCGGTTTTGTTGGCCAGGCCCTGCTTCGATTGCTTACATCAAAGAATATCCCTTTCAAGTCTGCCATTCGCAACGCTTCAAGTGCACCTGTCAAATCTCGGGATATTTTCGTCGGCTCTATTGATGATGCAACAGACTGGTCAGTTCCTTTGAAGAATGTGGACGTTGTTGTTCACCTTGCTGCCCGTGCGCACATTATGAACGATGAAACTGCAGACCCTGTTGCGGAGTATCGCCGGGTGAACACCGAAGGCACTCTTAACCTTGCCCGGCAGGCTACTGATGCGGGTGTTTGTCGTTTTATTTTTGTCAGCTCGGTGAAAGTTTATGGGGAAAGTACTACCGGTATACCTCCCTATTCTGAGCAGTCTGCACTTGGGACTGAAGATCCCTATGGACTTTCCAAAAAAGAAGCGGAAGTGAAGCTCAAAGCATTAGGCGAGCAGTCAGGTATGGAGGTGGTGATTATTCAACCACCACTGGTATATGGTGCGGGGGTAAAAGCCAATTTTTTAAATTTGATAAAAATGGCTGACACTTCTTTACCATTACCCTTCAGGGCCATTCACAACAATCGGAGCATGGTTTGTCTCGGTAATCTTGTTGACTTTATTGTTCATTGTTTGGATCATCAGGCAGCAGCTAATGAAACATTTCTGATCTCGGATGGAGATGACCTCTCCTTGTCAGATTTGGTTTCTGTCATCAGAAAACATCTTGGTCGGCAACGTCACCTTTTTTCAGTGCCACCTTATCTTTTTCGTGCTTTGGCCAGTTTGCTGGGTAAGTCTGGTGTCGTAGATCGATTGATTGGTGATTTGCAGGTTGACTCTTCCAAAGCCAGGAAGCTACTTGGCTGGCAACCTCCATTTTCCGTGGAACAAGGTATTTCGGAGACAGTCAGTGGTTATTTGAAAACCAAAAGTTTAAAAGGAAAGCTGTAACGTGGCTTTGCGTATTTTTGATGTGTTTTTTTCATTGGTTGGCCTGATTCTGGGCCTGCCAGTACTTATGCTGATTTATCTGATTGGTCTTTTTGATACTGGATCACCACTGTTTCGACAGGAAAGGGTTGGATGTAACCAGCAACCATTTATGCTGGTAAAGTTTCGTACCATGGCTATAGATACGGCTTCTGTCGCCAGTCATCTTGCCTGTGCTACTTCAATTACACCAATGGGCAGGTTTTTGAGAAAGACAAAACTGGATGAGTTTCCGCAGCTCTGGAATGTGCTTAAAGGCGAAATGAGCCTGGTTGGTCCCCGGCCAAATCTGTTTAATCAGGTAGAGTTGATTGCTGCCAGAGAAAAGTTGGGAGTTTATGATGTTCGCCCTGGTATTACCGGGTTGGCCCAAGTGAATCATATTGATATGTCGACACCGGAATTGTTGGCTGAAAAGGACTCCGAGATGATTAACAGCTTATCTATTAATAGCTACTTTAAGTATATTCTGTTGACAGTTACTGGGAGTGGTCAGGGCGACAGAGTGCGCTGAACTTGATGCAGTATGCTGACTCTGAGGGAAGGCCAGTAATCACCCCTTGCACCCATGCTGCTGCTTGGGTGCGCGCAGCTTTCAAGTATAAATTCCTCTGCGGAGAAGGTAGCCGCAAAACCCCATAGGTCAGTAATTCTGAAAGAATTGCCGACAAAGTATAGGTTTTAAAGCCTATTTGTTGGCAAGCCTGCGTGTTACCGATAAATTGAACGTTCGCGACAACCTCAAAGCATGGGTACTAGCTGGGTACTTTGACCTTTTTTCAAACACGCCTCTTTTGTTATCAAATTCCATTTAGTTAAGACTATTTTCAAACCAATGATCCGAAAAAAACTGATCGCCTTACCTCGAGTGCAAAAACGGTTGATAAGCCTCACGATAGACTTGCTGATTGTATGGGTTGGTCTTTTTTCCTCGTTTCTGATTCGACTCGGTTTGGATGGTTTTTTCGACTACTCTGAACTTTTTGTAAAACTGTCCATTCTCTCACCGATTATTATTCTGCCCATTTGTATCCGGCTCGGGCTTTATCGAGCAGTGCTTCGTTATCTTAATTCCCAATTGGCCGTTACGTTGTTGCGGGTAGGTGGTCTTTCTGTTGCCGGGCTGATTGTGACAACCTATGTCCTTGGATGGGATGTACCCAGAAGCCTTCCATTTCTGTTTGGGCTGGTGTTTATGCTTTTACTGGGGCTTTCCCGTTACACTGCCCGATATTGGTTGCTGGGTTTTTCATTGCCAGATATTTTGATGTCACCTTTTACTGCCAGCTTCCATGGATCGTATCATCGCAGAGGTAAACCTGTTGCAGTATACGGAGCGGGTGATGCGGGGTGTCAGCTGGTATCAGCTTTAGATCGTGGATGGGAATACAGGCCAGTGCTATTTGTAGATGACAACCCAACACTAGAGGGCCGCATTGTTTATGGCCGAAAGGTCTATCATAGCAGCCAGCTCTCTCAACTGGCTGAGCAGAAATTATTTGACCAGGTATTACTGGCATTACCATCCATCTCAGATTCGAAACGCAAAGCCATTGTTCAGAACCTGGAACAATTGCATTTGCCGGTAATGACGATGCCAGCGATGGCTGATCTGGCCAGTGGACGTTTGCAGATTCAGGATATTAAAGAGGTGGAGGTTGCTGACCTGCTAGGCCGTGAACCTGTTGCTCCGGATGAGCAGCTCCTGCATCATTGCATTAAAGGATTAACGGTCATGGTGACCGGTGCTGGCGGCTCTATTGGCTCTGAACTTTGTCGCCAGATTATCCGATTAGACTGCCAACGTCTTATTATTTTTGATCATTCGGAGTTTAATCTTTATCAGATAGAGCAGGAACTAACTCGTATAAAGTCCAGCCTTTCTCTGCATTTCGAGCTTATTACGGTTCTGGGTTCGGTTAATGACCCTAACCGACTGCTGGATGTAATGAGTGGTTATCAGGTCAATACTGTTTACCATGCTGCGGCTTACAAACACGTACCTATTGTTGAGCATAATATTTCGCAAGGTGTTCGAAATAATGTTTTAGGTACACTCTATACCGCCCAGGCTGCAATGGTTTGTAACGTGCAAAACTTTGTTTTGATTTCAACGGATAAAGCCGTTCGCCCAACCAATGTAATGGGGGCAACCAAGCGTTTGGCTGAAGAGGTCTTGCAGGCATTCAGCACTCAGATCAATTTTGACTTATTACATCCAGGAATGTTCCGGGGAGCCGTTTCTGTAATCAATAACACTCGCTTCACCATGGTTCGTTTTGGGAATGTGCTGGGTTCCAGCGGTTCGGTCATCCCGAAGTTTCGTGAGCAGATCCGTTCCGGTGGTCCAGTCACTGTCACACACCCCGAGATTACCCGCTACTTTATGACCATCCCCGAAGCTGCGTTGCTGGTTATTCAAGCGGGCTCAATGGGAACTGGTGGCGATGTGTTTCTGCTCGATATGGGGGAGCCTGTCAAAATTGTAGACCTTGCTCGTCATATGATTCGTTTGTCCGGGTATTCAGAGAAGAATGAAGAAAATCCAGAGGGTGATATTTCTATTGAGTTTTCAGGCCTCCGACCAGGAGAGAAACTCTATGAAGAACTGCTCATTGGGAACAATGTAAATAAAACGGACCATCCCCTTATTTATAAGGCTGTGGAAGAATCTGAGCCTTGGGGAGAGTTAAAGTTAGCTATCACTGAAATTCTGGCGGCAGTTGATAAACATGATTATCAACAGGTGAGAGCAACAATTGGTAAGCATGTATCGGGATTTAAACCAGATTCTGCATTAGTTGACTGGTTATCGGTGAGTTACCGCAGCAAAAGTTCACATACTTTCTCTTCATCTATAGTTGATCATGAAGTTAATAGCTGATCTCTATAACAAAAAAAACTCTTTCTATAATATGTTTTTAAAAGATACAGATTATGAAGAAACCATCGAGTCTTATTATTGGTAGTAATGGATATGAAGAAAAATATATTTATTTATTCGCAGTAATTGCATCCAGCCTATTGAGTGTTTATTTAATATGTCAGGATGATTTGATTAACCCTGATGGGTATTTGTATCTCGAATTAGCTCAAGAGTATCTAAAAAGTGGTACATTTTCTGCGTTTTCGATCTATGGCTGGCCTTTTTATTCAATTATTACAGCCTTATTTCATTGGTTGACTCATATTCCACTTGAATTATCTTTCTATATTTTTTCAGTGGTGTCTGATGCAGTTGTTGTCTTTTATTTTCTTAGAATACTATCACTGCTTTCAAATGATAAGAGAGCTGTTCTGTGTGGTGCCATAATACTTCTGTGTGCAGCTGTTTTTAACAATTATCGAGATATGGTAATACGCGATCATGGCTTTTGGGCTTTCATGATGGCAGGGTTTTTCTATTTATTGGTATCAATCAGGGATAAAAGCCCGAAGTTTTTTCTTATTGCTTTATTATGCTCAGTATTGGCGACTTTTTTTCGAGTCGAAGGTGTTGTTTTTATTGCCTCGTATTTTTTATTTTTTATTGCTGCCCATCTGAAAGGTATCAGTTTACGGAACCAGATTCTATGGGTTTTAATTCCATGCTCACTACTGGTTACAGCATTTATTATAGGATTTTTACTTTTTTCTTCTTCAAAGCTCGTTCAGGATGTATATCTCTACTTAGATGTTTCTTCTCTAATAACCGGCTTGTTGTCAGGAGCAGGTCTGATTAAAGAACAGTTTCTACCCGAGTACGGAGATGATTACTCAGTACTCTTTGTTGTTGCTGGGTTATTGAGCATTCTTTTTGTAGAAGTGTTAGGTGCCATTGGTAAATTCTATTTGTTGTTATTACTGCTGCATGTCAAGCCAGTTATCGAATGGTATAGAAATAATAGTGTTATCTTGATGATGACGTTTGTTTCAATTATCCCATTAGCTGCTTTTGTGCTTGTTAAATACTTTGTGGTAACACGTTATGTTTTTTATACATCATTATTGATGTTGATTCCTTTAGTGTGTGTTATTTCTGAAACGTTTTCATTTAAAAGAAATAGACTGAAATCCAGTGTTGTTGCTTTTCTGATTTTTGCATCATTCATTGATAGTGTTGTTAGCTTTAATAAAACAGAGAAAGTGTTTTTTAAAGATGCTGCATATTGGGCAAGCGCTAATTTAGCGAGTTGTGGCACCATTGGTACGAATCATAAGATTTTAAACTATTTAATTAATGGCAGCTATGCACAAACCATTTTTTACGGTAATAATGGTACTGAAGATTCGATAGATTATCTTGTTTATTATGCAAAGCGAAAATCGGGTGATCTTACTCGCTTGGAGAACAATGGATGGCTGATGCTAAATAGCTTTGTTAATAATAAATCTGACCATATTTATGTGCTCGGTAAGGATTCTGGTGATTGTAAAGAAAAACGGCAGTAAAAAGTAAAATATATTAATGCTCTATGAATTTGAGGTTTTGTGTGAAAAGTATTGTAATCGTTATTCCATACTTTGGTCGGTGGCCTGAATGGTTTTCATTATTTCTTGAGTCGTGCAAGTGGAATCCAACTGTTAACTGGATTTTCTATACTGATTGTGAACCTCCTAAAGGGGTTTATCCAAACGTTGAATTTTATAGTTTGTCTTTCAAAGAGTACAAACAGTTAGTTTCAGACAAATTGGGAATAAATTTCAATCCCGATAACCCTTACAAACTTTGTGATATAAGGCCTGCCCTTGGTTATATTCATGATCAAGACATTGTTTCTTACCACAGCTATGGTTTTGGAGACATCGATGTTATATACGGGAATATAAGGGATTTTTATACGGATGGGATTTTAGAATATAATTGTATCTCATCTCATTGGGATCGCCTCTCAGGGCATCTTTGTATTTTTAAGAATTCAGAGTTCATGAGAAATGCATTTCGTAAAATTGATAATTGGCAAGAGCTGATGGAGAAAAAGGAACATATTGGTATTGATGAATCAAAATATTCCAAAGTGTTTCTTCGCCATAAAAAATACCCGAACTGGGCAAGACGCCTTTATAGCTTGGCTAGTTCGTATCAAAGAAATAATTACTTCAAAGAACAGTACAGTACAGTGTTATTTCCAAAGCATTGGTGGAATGGTTCCTGGGACCATCCTACTCGGTGGTATTGGAAGGAGGGTAAGTTAACAAACAGCGAAGATGGTGACAAAGAGTTTCTCTATCTTCATTTCATGAATTTTAAATCCAGTACGTGGTTGCACAAGTCACGTGGTGAAAAGGCATTTTGGGATGGGCAAACTAAAATAAATTTTGTACCTCACGGTTTAGAGTCAAACGGATTCATCATTGACGAGACAGGGTTTCATCAGCCTTAAGAATTATGTGCATTGTTATAGCCTTAGGGGGAGGCTGACTACTCTCTAAGGCTTATGTGTGTTTTTAACTAGATAATTAATTTATTTATATGTTTCCATAAATGGCTGTGCCCAGAATGCGGTTTTCACAGAAGCAGACGTAAAATTTGTTGTGATTTTTTCATTTATTTTGAAAATAATTTGCTCTCTTTGCTTCTGATTGAGAACAAAGTACTTCTTCATGGCGTTTGACAGCCCTAGCTCATCGCCAATATCAAAAATTTCTCCGACACCTTCATTGGCCTCTTCATTACCATCACATCGACTTACTATGGATGGCAGCTCGGCTGCATAAGCCTCTAACAAGGCTACAGGCAGACCTTCACGAACTGATGACAACAAAAAGCAATCCAATGCTTTTAAATAGCGATAAGCGTTAGGGATTCGACCTAAAAACTTCACTCGATTTTCGAGACCCAGGTCGTGTACTTGCTTTTTTAAAGCCTCTTCCAGAGGACCTGCGCCAATGATGACCAAGGATGCTTCAGGTAGATCATCTTTGATCATGTTAAAGCCTCTAATCATTGTTGCCTGGTCTTTGTCGGCATGAAGCCTGCCAACGGTTCCGAAAATAAACCCCTTTTCACCTATGCCTAACTCAGATCTTGCCTCATTTTGATTTAGCTGCTCTTCCCGAACCCTTCCAAAGTCCAAGCTGTTGTAAAGGTATGAAATACTTTTCTTATCCATGAAGGGCAGATAGTGTCTGATGTTATCCCGCACCGCCTTTGATACACCAAGCAAAGCTATTTGTTTACGATGACGATAGACATAGATTCTGCGCGTTAACCGTCTGTAATCATCTCTTATATGGTGGATACCGATACAAAACAAGCCCTTTAAATGAGTGACGATGTATAGGGCCTTATATCTGTGGGCTATTGCAAATCTAAATTTATATTTCTCATACAGTTTTTTTATATCTGAGATAGGGCCTTTTTTTAGCCCACGTATTTCTTTAGACTCATAGTCTAGAAAGATGACTTCGTGGGAGTTACAGGCACTGACAACTGAGCTATCTTCCTTACCTTTTATAAATACAGTGACTACTTTATAAGGGGTATTCTGGAAAAATGATGCATATTGTCTAGCAACACTTAAAAAGGGGGCTTTGTAGTCGTGGCAAAGTTGCAGAACATACATTGTATAACGACACCATCTGGAAATGACTGTTGATTTTTAATCATTGAGATTATCTATATCCCAGTATCACTAAAAATCTTCATTGAAGGCAGTGCTGATGCATAGACTATGGATGTGGCTTGCATGTATTTGATGTTTACCATACTGTTTTCACACAAGAGTAAATCCTAACAATGATTATGTGCTAGAGGATAATATCAGATTTCGTGTTTTGATCCCATGTAATTCTTCTGGTTGGGTTAAGATAACTTAGGCTAAATAAGTGCCTCTGAGATTGTGCTTTACTCAAGAAATTACCAATGTAGTGGTCACAATGGTCTGAAGCGGAAGCAGAAAAGACAGCGATGAGCACTCATATCTGTCTGAAGTCCTCGCAGGATGCTTGGTTTCAGAAAATCGGGGTCGAAAATCGGGGTCATATATGGTCCACCCCGCATTGCAAGGATAAGTTTTCCATCATGACTAAAGAGTAATGCTTCCACTCTCTTAATAAAGAATCCGGCCTTTGGGGTGAGGTCACAATGCCTCTGGCCCTGATGGAATCCGCTCACTCCCACCTCTTCAGGTCTTCGGCCTCTATGGGCCCTGACCCCGGTCGGGAATGCAGGTCTTACCTTTTATGCCATCATTTGAACTTTATCCGCGCAACTCGTTGCAGGCTTCTTACACTGATTAACCGCTCTTGCTTTTCTTGTCTAACGACAAATGTTTAATAGCTTGATGCCGATGCTCATGCTGCTGCCCTGTAGGGTTCTTTCTTGGTTAACACAGCCCAGGCAATGCGAGCATTTTTATTGGCAACAGCCACCGCTGATATATATTCTTGCCCCTGCGCTGGTCAAGCTCTTTAATCCAGTTATTACGTCGATCGTCGTGTTTATCGGCTACCCTGACAACGGTTCTGCCACCGTGTATCAACAGGGTTCGCAGGTAGGTATCACCCCGTTTACTAATCCCCAGTAAAGTGGGTACGCCACCGGTAGACTGTTGTTTGGGTACCAGTCCAAGCCAGGCTGCCATTTCCCGACCATTTTTAAATGCTGTTATGTCACCAATCGCTGCATACAGCACTGTTAAACCATTTTCAGCATCTTCCAGAACCAGTGGGATCTGTTTACGGATATAGGATATTCCCTTTGGAACTCCGTACTCCATTAATAACCCTCTTATCTGGTTACCCAATGCTGTTCTTCTGGCCACAGCCTGGCTGCGTATTCTATGCAGGCTCTGAATGTCCTGTTGCTCAATAGTTTTAGTGGGTACAAAGCGCATATTGGGACGTTGCATGGCTTCACAAATGGTTTCAGCATCAGCAGCGTCATTCTTGTTTGACTTTACATAGGGCTTCACAAATTGGGGAGCCATAATGTGAACGTCATGCCCCAACTCGGTAAACTTACGACACCAGTAGTGTGAGCCACCACAGGCTTCAATGCCAATAGCACATTCAGGCAAGTTGGCAATAAAGGGTAAAAGCACCTTACGGTTGAGTTTCTTTTTGATGACCACATTGCCCTTGGAATCAACGCCATGAAGCTGGAAACTCTTTTTGCTCAAATCAATTCCGAGAAATGCCACCTGACCTTTTTGCTGAGATCCTGATTTGTTATGCTTGACCATGGTTCGCTCCGTTTCTTATTCTGAATGATGTCTGAACAACTCATTCTATCCTGGCTCATTTGAAGCCGTTTTGGGAGCGGGGCGGACCATTCCATTAGGTCTTTCTTTGTGCACAACTTTTGTCGTATATAAAGATAATAAAGAAGGCATTTTCACAATGTAAGGCATGCCTCAAATTCCCCTTTCTAATCTTAACAACTCTACTCTCAATTTCTTACTTGGCTTATAAACGATAGAATTTTACACAAAGACCTGAGTCCTTTTTGTTGACCACGCTTTTAGTCCCACTCTTCGAAAGTAAGTGTGCCAGAACGTAGGCCATCAGGAGCATTCACAAATCATCGAAAACAGGGCTCATCCCATGGGTTAAACAGCTCAGCCTGGCTCTGTCGCATATCATCGATGTTCCGGGTAACCACTGTGCAATTATGGACTAAACCTGTCACTGCAATTAACCCATCAATAGCTGGTATTGGGGTGCCCGCCAGTTCGGCTTCGGCTTGAATAGCACCCCATTTAAGGGTCACATCTAAGTCCACTGACAGGATTCGGTGTCTAAATCTGTCTTTAAGGTCAAACTCCAGCCAGTTGCGTAATTTTCTTCGCCGGGCAGGGTCTTTATTTTTTTCGACTCCTTTTTCAATCTCTCCCAAAGTTAATACACAAAGGTAAAGACTTTGTTCATCCACACTTCCTAACCAATCGATCACTTGCGGGTTTGGTTTTTTTTTGAACGCTTCGGATAATACGCAGGTATCGAGTAGATATTTCACAGTTCAATATCCCTCGGCATCTCTTTGTCTCTGGTAAACTCTTCTGTCTCTGTGGTGCCTGCAAAAGGTGAGCTGCGTAAAAAGTCAACCAGGTTGTTTTCAGGCAGGACCATTCTCTGGTAATCATCGTAAGAGATCACCACTACTGCGTTATCACCGTGTTTGGTGACAAATTGAGGGCCTTCATTACAGGCCTTTTCTACTATGTGACTGAACTTGCTTTTTGCTTCCTGGAGTTGCCACTGGTTTGCCATGATAAGCCCCTTGTAATTGATGATGACTTGAAAAGACTAGTCTGACCAGATTTCAGCGTCAAGGTAGCCCGCAAGCTTTTCCAGGAAAATTGGGGTCAAAGAAACCGAAACCGGGGGTCACGAAACCGGGGGGCATATATGGTCCGCCCCGCGATGCAAGGAAAAGTTTTCACAATGGCTTTAAAGAGTAATGCTTCCATTCTCTTAATAAAGAGACCGGCCTTTGGGGTGAGGTCTCAATGCCTCTGGCCCTGATGGAATCCGCTCATTCCCACCTCATCAGGTCTTCGGCCTCTAAGGGCCCTGACCCCGGTCAGGTTCAAGGGAATGCAGGTCTTACCTTTTATGCCATCATTTGAACTTTATCCGCGCAACTCGTTGCAGGCTTCTTACACTGATTAACCGCTTTTGCTTTTCTTCTCTAACGACAAGTGTTTAATATTGAAATACCTATG